>DAITPE010000006.1:0-25031 GCA_036833775.1 Pyrinomonadaceae bacterium
GACCGGACATTCGGCAGGCGGACATCTTTCGCTGATTACGGGAATGTTGCCCGACAAATCGCCGCTCGATAATCGCTGTTTCGCTGATGAAAAATACGGCGACGTGAAAATGAAGGTCGCGGCGATCGTTAATTGGTATGGAATTTCCGATGTCAACGATCTGATTCAAGGCGAAAATTTGAAAAATTACGCCGTAATGTGGATGGGAAGCCAGCCGAATGCGTCGGAAATCGCCAAAAGCGTTTCGCCGCTTTCATACATTCGCGCCGATCTGCCGCCGATTTTGACGATTCACGGCGATAAAGACGATGTTGTGCCGTATTCGCAAGCGACTCGTTTAAAAGACGCGCTCGACAAAGCGAAAGTTCCGAACAAACTTTACACCGTCAAAGGCGGCGGACACGGAATGTTTGAAACAAAAGACTATTCAGCGGCTTTTGACGAGATTTGGAAATTTTTGAAAGATAATAAAGTAACAAATTAAGAATTGTTGTCCGCGAAAGACGCGAAAAGACGCTAAATTATAATTAACCACAGATGAACACAGATAAACACAGATTTTTAAGATTGTTTGAAATTTGAAATATCAGATTTGAAATCGAATTTATCTGTGTTCATCTGTGGTTAAGATAAAAAATTATTTACGCGCTTTTTCGCGTTTTTCGCGGACAAATATAAAAAAAATGAAAATTACGGACATCAGAGCAACGACCGTTACGGTTCCACTCGAAGCACCGCTCAGACACGCGGCGGGCGCGCATTGGGGAAGATTCGTGCGAACAATTGTCGAAGTCGAAACCGACGAAGGAATTATCGGCTTGGGCGAAATGGGCGGCGGGGGCGAATCGGCGGAAAATGCTTTTCGGGCGATGAAAACTTATTTGATTGGGCATAATCCGGCGAATTTGGAAGAAATGCGTTTTAAAATCGCAAACCCGACGGCTTCGCTTTACAACAATCGAACGCAAATTTTAGCCGCGCTCGAATTCGCTTGTTTGGATATTTTGGGGCAAAAGTGGAACGTGCCGGTTTACGAGATTTTAGGCGGAAAATTGCAGTCGGAAGTTCCGTTTGCGTCGTATTTATTTTTCCGTTATGCAAATTCAAAAACGGGCGAGGGCGAAGTTCGCACAGTCGAACAATTAATCGAACACGCAAAAGATTTGAAGGAAAAATACGGCTTTACTTCGCACAAATTAAAAGGCGGCGTTTTTCATCCCGAATATGAATTGAAATGTTTTCGCGCACTCGCCGAAGAACTCGGAAACGACAAAATGAGCGGCGATTCGTTTCGTTTCGATCCGAATGCGAGTTGGTCAACCGAACAGGCGATCTGGTTCGGGCAAAACATCGAAGACATTCGCAACGATTATTTTGAAGACCCGGTTTTCGGTCTTCACGGAATGCGCCGCACGCGCGAAATGGTCAGAATTCCGCTGGCGACGAACACGGTCGTCGTTAATTTTGAACAGCTTGCGGCAAATATTTTAAACACGGCTTGCGACGTAATTCTTTTAGACACAACATTTTGGGGCGGAATTCGTCCGTGCGTGAAAGCGGCGCAGATTTGCGAAACTTTCCAACTCGGAGTCGCCGTTCATTCAAGCGGCGAACTCGGAATTCAACTTGCGACAATGCTTCATCTCGGTGCGGTCATTCCGAACCTGACGTTTGCGGCAGACGCGCATTATCATCATTTGACGGACGACATCATCGAAGGCGGAAAGTTTGAATATAAAAACGGCAAAATAAAAGTGCCTGACGGCGCAGGTTTGGGCGTAAAACTAAACCGCGAAAAATTGAATGAATTTGCGGAACTTTATAAAGAACTCGGCGGTTATAATTACGACAAAGACCCGCTGCGCCCCGATTGGTCGCCGATCGTGCCGAACACGCGCTGGGCTGATCCGAACGACGACCGAATTCCTCAGATTTGAAGGAATTAACCGCAGATGGACGCAGATAAACGCAGATTTTCTAAAATAAATTAAACAAATAATTATCTGCGTCCATCTGTGTAAATCTGCGGTTAAATAAAAAAATGAATTTCAAAATATTAAGTTTTATCTGCCTGCTTGCATTCGCTTTTCAGAACATTTTCGCGCAGTGCGAAATTTCGGTCGGAAAAGGCAAACCGGCGGAAGATTGGAACAAAACATTTACGCGCAACGATTCGGGCTGGACGGGCGCGGATTCGACGATTTCGCTCGAATTGCCGAACGGCGACACGGCGTTTTTCTTTTCCGATTCTTTTATCGCCGAAAATCCTCCTTTGCCCGGTGACGGCAGAGTTTTTGTCAACGAAAACGGCTTGCGTCTGCGCGAACCGAATTGTTTGCCGCCGATCTGCGGGGCGAAACCCGAACATATTCATTACGTTTACAACAGCATCGTCGTGCGCTCGAAAAACGGAAAAACTTTGAAAACTTTGACGGGCGAAAAGGATAAAAACGGCTATTCGACCGCGTATTTCAAGCCGAAATCCGACGATCCGAATGTGATGTTTTGGATGGGCGAACCGACAATTGTTGACGTAAAAGGCGAAAAGAAAATCTGGATTTTCTTGAACGAATGGCGCGTGGCGCGTCCGTTCGACAAGAAATTTTTCATAGATTTTCGCGGTCAATCAATCGCGCAATTAAACGTCGAAACTTTGGCAATCGAAAGCATTAATCCGCTAAAAAATCTCGTTGACGAAGGCGTTTGGGGAATTGCAACGTGGCTCGACGGCAAAGATTTTTACATTTACGGGATGAAAAACACCGAAGAAATCAAAAACGTCAAAAAATCTACGGTCAATCTCGTTGATAAATACAAAAAACTCTACATCGCGAAAGCCGACGCGTCGAAAGGTCTTGAATATGTTACTGACGAAAAAAATTGGCAGGCTTGGAACGGCAAAAAATGGGTGAAAGATTTAAGCAAATGCGCTTTGATCATTCCCGAAAAAGATTCGATCAGCGACGAACTGAGCATTAAAAGGTTGAACATCAACGGCAAACCCACATTCGTAATGGTAACTTTCGATACATCAGTCGGTTACGCCGATTGGAAAAATCTTTATCTTTATTCGGCGTGCGAACCGCAAGGACCGTTTAACAACAAATATTTCGTTTACGAAACACCGACCGCAGGTTTGAAAAAATTGCCCGGAATGACCGAAACGCAGAGTTTGCAAAGCGGTTTGAGCGTTTATAATCCGCATATTCATCAGCAATTTACCGAAAACGGCGAGCTTTTAATTTCTTACAACAGCAATCTTCCGTTCGGCGCAAAACCCGGCGATTCGATCTTTGCGGATTTTTATAAGCCGCGTTTCGTGCGCGTTCCGGTCGAAGGCTTGAAATAATTTTTATGAAAATAGTTACATTTAAAGACACAAAAAAATCGGAGAAATACCGCATCGGCACGCTGATTTCACCCGATGAAATTTTAGAACTGACTTCGCTCATTTCCGTCGAAGGTTTAACGGCGCAGCAGATTTTGGAATGTTTTGATTTGGAAAACGGTTTGTTTACCGCCGAAAAAATGAATGTCGGAAGTTTAAAGAAGATCAGCCGCAAAAGTGTCGAAATCTGTGCGCCCGTTCCGCGTCCGGGAAAAATTATCTGCGTCGGTTTGAATTATCGCGATCACGCCGAAGAAAGCGGTATGGCAATTCCGAAATCGCCGATCATTTTTTCAAAGTTTTCGAGCTGCGCGATCGGCGCAAATGAAGCGATCTTGCTTCCCGAAAAGAGCGAACAAGTTGATTACGAAGCTGAACTCGCCATCGTCATCGGGCGCAAAGCTAAAAACGTAAAATGTGCAGATGCAATGAATTACGTTTTCGGTTACACGAATTTCAACGACGTTTCGGCGCGTGATTTTCAATTCGCCGACGGACAATGGCAGCGCGGAAAATCGTGCGACACTTTTGCGCCGTTGGGCGAATTTATCGCAACAACCGACGAAATTCCCGATCCGCACGATTTGCAGATTCAATTTCGTTTGAACGGCGAAACTTTGCAAAATTCCAACACAGATCAATTGATTTTCAAAATCCCCGAAATCATCGAATTTCTTTCAAATTCGATCACGCTCGAACCCGGCGACATCATCGCCACCGGAACGCCGCCCGGAGTCGGATTCGCCCGAAAACCGCCGATTTTCTTAAAAGACGGCGACGTAGCGGAAGTTGAGATCGAAGGATTGGGAATTTTATCGAATGCGGTGAAAAAGGTTTAAATTAACCACAGATGAACACGAATAGACACAGATTTTTCTGATAATTTTATAGAAATAGCTTTTTCTTATCCGTGTGCATCTGTGTGCATCTGTGGACAAAAAATATGTTCGACTTAACAGGAAAAATTGCGCTCGTCACGGGTGCGGCTTCGGGAATCGGCGAAGCGATTGCGAAAACTCTGGCAAATGCGAACGCGTTTGTTTACGTTTGCGATCTGGACGAAGCAAACGGCAAACGAGTTGCGGAAGAAATCGGCGAAAAAGCTGAATTTTTGAAATTAAACGTCGCCGAAAAAGACGAATGCAAAGCTGTTTCCGAAACGGTTTTAGGCGAAAAAGGAAAGCTCGATATTTTGGTGAACAACGCCGGAATCGGGCACGTCGGAACGCTGATTGAAACTACGGAAGAGGATCTCGAAAAACTCTTCGCCGTCAATGTTCGCGGTATTTTCAGCTTAACGAAAGCCTTTCTGCCTTCGATGATTGAACGCAAAAACGGCGTGATTTTAAACATCGCTTCGATCGGCGGAAAATTAGCGATTCGTGATCGGATCGCTTACTGTACGACGAAATTCGCCGTCGTCGGTTTTACAAAATGTGTTGCGCTCGACCATGCACTTCAAGGAATTCGTGCAAATGCGATCTGTCCCGGCAGGGTCGAAACTCCTTTCGTCAAACAAAGACTTTTAGAATATGCCGATCCCGCGATGGCATATGCGGAAATGTCTGCAACCCAAGCACTCGGCAGGATGGGAACGCCCGAAGAAATCGGTGCCGCCGCGCTCTATTTATCAAGCGACAAGGCGGCTTTTATCACTGGAACCGCGCTCGAAATCGACGGCGGCTGGGCGGTCGGCAAATAATGAATTAAAGTTATAATTCGCGCTTAATTGTAATTATTTCTTTAATGAAATCAATAACTTACAGAAATATTTTCAATTTACCCATAAGTTGTCATTAACTGTGAATTCGCGCATAAGTTGTCATTACTTCTTTAATGAAATCAATAATTTATACGCAACATTCTTTAATTACATGACACTAGAGCAAATCTAAGGTAAATGCGATACATAGACGCAATGTCGAATCCAGTTTTGAGCATCAGTCGCGGTAATTTTCTTAATTGCTGCGCTGATTGCCTTTAAAAGTGCTTCATAAGTTCGTGCGCTGACGCTTCGCAAATATGTGTTGAGTTTCGACCAACACATTTCAATCGGATTTAAGTCCGGTGAATATGGCGGCAGAAATAACAATTCGACTTTCGCTTGACGAAACAAATCCTGAACGACGTGTGTTTTATGAACCGCCAGATTGTCCCAGATCACGCAATCACCCGGATTCAATTCCGGCAATAAAAATTCCTTTAAGAAAGCCTTCATCGCTTCAGTGTCGGTCGCGCCGCGAAAGGAAAGCGTCGCAAACAATCCGTTTCGATCGATGGCACCGATCAAAGTCACGCTCTCGCCATAGTTTTTCGGCGTTGCGCCGATCGCTCGCTGACCGCGCGGTGCGCGTCCGTAAAGTCTCGCGAATGCCAGATTGACGCCTGTTTCATCGATAAACACGAGGCGTCGCCGGCGTAATGCCGATTGTTACGTGCGCCACTCGTTTCTCAGTCGGCTGACTCTTTCTGAATCGCGTTCCGCCGCATAGATGCATTTTTTTTCAACCCCAGGTTCTCACGAATCAGCATCCGACGCATTGTTTTCGGCGAAACTTAAATCCGGTATTCGCGCTCGACCAATGCGACCAACTCACACAGCGTTGAATCACAACGAGCGGCGATCTCAGCGGCTAAAAATGCCATTATTTCGGGCGTCAAAAGTGGTTTCATAACTGCGCCGCGCGGACGTGGGGCGAAAGTCCGATCTTCTCGAACCAGTCTGAGCAAAGTCACGATAAAATTCAGCGAAACCCGAAAGCGAGCAGCGAGTTCGCGTTGTGTGACGCCTCCCGCCTGAACGAATTCATTAATTTTTTCGGTCAACTTTAAATCATTCCTTGACATCATGAAAACTAGCTTATCTGATACATCATAACGAAAGACGGGCGGCAAGAGTTGAATTTCCCTTAATTTTCAATGGTTTACCTTGAAAGTTCCACGTTCCACGTGTAAATCATTTGCAAAATGCCTATAAATTTGGAATGAACGGATTGTTAAAGTTTAAAGAAATCGGTAGAAAAGAAAGATTTTTGATTAGAAAATTGATCTGAAATTTCGATTATGAGTTTTTTATTAACGAGCAATTTTGTTTTCTAATTCGGTGAGTTCTACTTATGGTGTGTGAAATTCATCTTAAACTCCTTCAATGCAAGCTTATGGGTTATTCAGTGCAAGCTTATGGGTTCACGATGCAAGCTTATGGGTAAATTCACACACGAATTGTTAATATTAACCCTAATAACTTCTATATAACTTATGATAATGATGTTTATAAAAAGTTATTTACAAAGGGAAGCCGGCTGTGATAAATTTGACACTTAGGGTAATGAATCGCGTAAATTCTCCCAATCTGTTGAAAAGATCGAAATTCAACGAATGGTAAAGCCAACATCAGTTTAAAAAAAACGATTAGAAACGATTTATGAAGCAAGATTTTTTCGGGTTTTCCAAAATTTTGTGATTTTTGCTTGAAATTGCAATTTTTTTTAGAGATATGAAAATGCGGGTCTTGGAAAAATGATGGCAAATGAAAGTCTCGTCTTAAAACAAAAATTAGGTTCGCAGGAACAAAAGATTATTGCGATGGTGATTGACGGTCTGCCGAGTGAAAATTCGCGGCGTGCTTATCAAAGACACTTGGAAGAATTTTTCATGTGGCATACTTCCGAAAATCGCCCTGAATTAAACAAAGCTCTCATTAATCGTTATGTCAAGACTTTACGCGCCGCCAAACTTTCTTCCGCGACCATCAATCAAAAACTTTCGGCGATCAGGAAACTCGCATCTGAAGCCGAAGATAATAATTTGCTTGATTCACGAATTGCCAATGGCATTCGCGCCGTCAAAGGTGTGCCGCAACGCGGACGACGCACGGGAAATTGGCTTTCAAAAGAAGAAGCACAAATGTGGCTCAATGCGCCGGATGTAATAACTTTGAAAGGAAACCGTGATCGAGCAATTCTGGCAGTTTTAATCGGCTGCGGGTTGCGTCGGGCGGAGTGCGCGTGTCTTTCGGTTTCACACATTCAGCAGCGCGAAGGACGCTGGGCGATTGTGGATATTGTCGGCAAGCGCGATAAAATGCGAACCGTGCCGATGCCTTCATGGGCAAAAGCGGCGATTGACAGTTGGACATTTTCAGCACGAATTTCCGAAGGTTTTATTTTTCGCCGCGTTAATAAAGGCGATAATTTGATGGGTGAAAAATTGACCGAACAGGCGATTTACAACATTGTCGTCAGTTATGCGGAAAAGCTTGAAAAATCAGGAATTGCACCGCACGATCTGCGCCGCACATTTGCAAAATTGGCGCATAAAGGCGGTTCGCCGATCGATCAAATTCAGCTTTCGCTCGGACACGATTCGATCCAAACCACCGAAAAATATCTCGGTGTCGAGCAAGATTTGACCGATGCGCCGTGCGATCATTTAGGTCTGCGAATTTCTTAGAGGATTTTTGAAAACTCTCGAAAAAAACGGAAAACGACATTTTTTCTGAACGCGGATCGGGCGAATCGAGCGGATTTTACGGAATTATCATAAAAAAATCTGAAACAATCATCTCGATCTGCCAAATCCGCGTTCAAAGTTCCGATAGAATTAACGAATTTCTCATTATTTAAACAACTTCTTCAAAAACTCAAACTTGCGGGCATTGCGAAACTTGCAAAGATTTAATCACGTTCGGCGGAACGACAGCCGATTTATTCCATTTATTGATGATGTAATGCCGCCGATTTTCATAATTTTCGCGCGGATTGCTTCCCTTCGATTTCATTACACGAATCGAAGAATGAACATTTCTGTGCAGATAAGTCATTCCTGTAAATACTTGAATCTGATAGCCTTTAGCGATTATTTGAAAAGCGAGATCATTGTCTTCAAAACCCCAGCCTTCACCGTTAAAAGGTTTATTTTCGTCAAATCTGATTCCGTCGGCGAACATTTCGCGGCGAAACATTCCATATTGCGTCCATGCGACGTAATTGACAAAATCTTTGCGGCATTTTGAAAGATCGAATTGAAATTGCGTCGTTTTTTCACGAAGCGGTGAAAAACCTGACGAATGCGGTCCGATACAACCCATCAGACGACCTTGTTCTTCCATATAACGCATCATCGCAAAACTCGAAAACGGAACGATTTCGATGTCGCCGTCCATCATTAAAAGATAATCGTCGCCGCGTTCGAGCATCAAATCAATGATTTGATTTCTGGCGATCGAACTGCCTTTATTTTCTTTATTTAAGAAAAATTTATGCGGAAATTGAATTTCTTTGTCTAATTCGGCGAGTATTTCGCATGTTCCGTCCACAGAACCGTTATCGCAAACAACAATAAATGGTTCACAGCCTAACCTTTTCAGCATTTCGGCTTCGTTCAGATAAGCATTAAGCGAATCAATCGTACTTTCCTTCGTGTTCCAAGACAAAAGACTAAGCATAATTTTCTTGCCTTTCGGCAAAACGGGCTTTTCTGATTTCCCGAAAACCATTCCCAAACAAGTGTGCGGATAAGGTTCGATGTTTCGCAGTTTTTCGTTTTCTTCAATGTTTTCAATAGTTTCGCTTATCGGTTTCAAACCGTATTCTTGCAAAGTTTCGATCAATTCTAATTCGGTTACACGATTAAAACCGTTGAAAACTTCTCCGCCGTCAGCGCGAACCAAACCCATTTTTAGAAGTTCGGGTTTTTGTGAAAAATCGTCTGGATACTGATCGCAAGTAATCACCAAAAATCCACCGGGTTTCAGTTTTCGCGCCATTTCCGCCAACAACTCTTCGCGCTGAGATTTAAATAAATGTTCCAAAGTGTTGATACAGACAACACGGTCGAAAGCTTCGTCGGGCAAGCCGTTCGGCAACGCAAATTGCTTGTTTCCCTTGATCGGCTGATGATGCTTATAAACTACATTCGGATATAAATTTTGAATTCTTTCCTGAAAATTTACGGGATTTATCGTGCAGTCAAGCACCGACATAAAGCCCGAAAGCTGCATCTGAAAAAGCGCAAACGGCAATTCCCAACGCCTCATAACGGGATAATTAAAGCTTTGATTAAAAGCCGCAAATTCAGTCAAATTCAAATCCTCTTTTTTCGCAATTGTCATAGTTGGAAATTCTCCCTGCAATTTTGATTTAGTTACTAAAAATTCTTTCTTTTCAACAGTTTGTACAATCGGTTGCGATATTTTTCGGACGTTTTTTGAATGAAAAGCGCGTTCGATCAAAGGCATCCAAAATTCATTCCATTGATCTTCAAAATCCCAATTTTTTTCGAGCCAAATTCGATTGTTTCGCCCGATTCTTTCGAGTTTTTCTTTACCGAGAAGAATTAAATTTTCGAGCGTCTTTTCAAGTTTTTCCAAATTGCTGAACACGAACGGAATTTCATCGGTTTTCGAGCAAAAACGAAAAACTTCGTCAACTTTCGGCAAGATTCCGACACCGTTTACGACCACACAGCCGGCTGCCAAACCTTCCAAAGAATTGCGGTGATAACTTCCCGTCACGCATTCGTCGATCACGATGTGCGAACGATTTTTCATTGCAATCGATTCGGAATTTGAAATCTGTCCGTCTTTTGTCGTTTCAAGTTTTACGTCATATTTTCGCGACAGTTTTTCGAGTATTTTCAACGTGGTTTCAAAGCCTTTTGAATGCCAATAAAGCCGATGATTTTTCGGGTATTTTTCGTGTTTTCCGAATGGCGTAAAACAGATCGAAATTTGCTCGTTTTTCGTGCGGTTTTGATAAATATTTTCCCAAAACGGCAACGGATTCGGAACGATCGACCAATCTTTGAATTCCGGTAAAACGGCTTGATACTGACCGATAACCGCAGACGGAAATCCTTTGTTTACAAAACTTTCGTCAACATTCCAAAGATAATTGTGCGCCATCGTGATAACGGGTTTTTCTTTGAAAATTGATTCGTGAGCGGCAGCGGTTTTTCCATTGTGAACGATTATCAAATCCGAATTTACTAACAGATTTTCCGCAACTTTACGGTTATTTTTCCATTCGACATCGCCATCAAAAACAACACCGTTTGAATAGCCGTTCGTTTCCCAAACGCAACGCGCCGAATTTTCGGTTTTTTCATTGATACAACGCGCCAAAACAGACGGAACTCCGGCAACGGGCATTGTCGAATATGAAACGATTTTAAGCGCGGATTTTTTGTGAATCAGATTTTGAGAATTTGAAAATTCTTCAATTGAAAGTTTCGGAAAAGCTGTTAAACGGCTTATTTTGCTTAAGTTATAAATTTCAACCCCGTCAACTTTTGCCGCTTCCGCCAAATTTTTATATTGTTCGTTGATCGAATCGAATTGTCGGCTGAGCGGATGCGTTCCGGTCTTTGCAAAAAAATGATTTTCGGTAAAATCAACGCCGATCAGCCCGATCCGCTTTGCGCCCATCAAAATCGCCAAATTCAGCGCAATATAAGGCGAATTATTCGTGTAATGAAGCACATTTTTGTTTGAAAAATCTGTGCCGCAGAATTTGCCGAGCTTGAATCTGACAATATTTCTGCGTTTCAAACTCAAATCCAATTGTGTAAAAACAAAATCTGCACTTGAATTTTCAACAAACCGAAACCTGTCGCCCGAAAATTGCTGACGCGGATTGACGACAACCAAATAATTCGGCTGAAACTTTCGCCCGACATCATTTACGCCGATTGTGATAAATCTTTCGGGATTTTGCAGTTCATTCAAAGATTCACCGCAGCCGCAAACGATGATCGAATCTTTGTTGTGTAAATTTAGGAACGAGTTAAGTTGTTGCATTTCTGAATTTAGTTATTGATTCATTTGCGCCAATGAAGCTAAATATTCCTTGATTTTTACGCATTTGTAAGCGTTTTCATCCTCATCGTCGCCGCCCAAAGGCAAAGCAGGAAAAAGTCCGTAACATTCATCGGCTTTCAATTCTCCATTTTTTTTCTTAACTTTAGAAAATAATTTTTTTTGCAGATATGATTCCTTCAAGCTCGGTTCTTTAAGTGTCGAATTTAAAAAGATATAAACGCTCGGACCGAGATTTCCGAGATCGTTTTCCTGAATTCTCAAAATATAAACCTCATTTTTATGCAATAAAAAAAGTTCGCCGAAGGCATTTCTCCCGAAAACGATCGATTTGGGTTTGACGATTTTCCAATCTTTAACAATTTCAGCGTATTCTTGCGGATCAACCGTCCAAAAAAGTCCGTTTCCATACGAAGAAAAGCCGTCTTCGCGCCATAATTTGATCAAATATTCATCCGATTTTTTGGCGAAATCCGTGAAAAAAGTTTCGGACGGAACTTTTTTGTCTTCGGGTTTTCCGATCGCAAGATGCAATTGTTTATAAGTTTCCATAATTTTTATTCGTAAGTTACGGGAAAATCGACATTCATTCTGATTTCCTTTCTTTCATTTGCTTTTTTGCCTTTCACTTCTTTTTCTACATTCTTTTGTAAAGTTTCGATTCTCGCGCCTTTCCATTGCGCGCCGAGTGAAAAATCTTCGCGCGCGCCTGCCAGTTCGTCTTCTAAATCCGTTCCTTCGCCGCCTGCAACCTGATCCAATTTATGTGCGGCGGCTTTTTTGAATAATTCATTCAAATAAACTTTTCCGTCGGTAGAATCTGTCATTTGCGAATTTTTATAACGTCTGCGTCCGCTCGGTGTCATTGTGTATGCGAGCAATTTGTTGACAAATCCTTCTGCTTTTGAAAGCGCGGCGGCATCGCTCAAACTCAAAGGTTTTTTCTTGTAAACTTTGCTTCTTTCTTTGATAACTTTGGCGCGAAAAGAAGCGTATGCATCATCGAGCATTTTCCTTTGTTTTTTCGTTCCTTCCGCACTGCGCCCTTCTTTTATGAATTTATTCCGATTTGCTAACCACTGATGAACATTCATATTGTTCATCGTTTCTTTCTGGACACCGATTTGTCTTGCAAATTCAGTTTTGTTTAATGATTTCTTACAGAAAAACGCAGGTGTCACCGAAATTGCCGGATCGATAAAATCCATCTCGCCCGCTTTTGAACTTTTTGCGATCGGATTGATTTCGAGTTCCGCGTGGAAAAATGTCGTTCCTTTTTTAGTTTCGTCGAGAACAATATCAGCCCGCGTCAATTTGTATTTCTGCTTAACTTTCTTAAGAACTTTTTCCGCAGCTTTTCGTCGTCCTTCATCCTTTAACCCCGCATTTACTTCAGTTACGGCTTTTTTCAGATCGGCTTCTTTTTCTTTATCCGTCCGTTTGTCGTCTTTTTTACCTTTTCCGGTCATCTTGCCGAAAAGTTTTTTCACAATTCCGACGACTTTTGCAATTGCTTTATCAATTGCTTTATCAACTTTGTCTTGAACTTTCGTGATAAATTCTTTGATTTTCTTGCTGATTCCGCCAAGCCCGATAAGGCGCGCCAAAAATCCGATAACGAGCGGAATAATGCTTGCCAATGATTTTTCGATCCAACTTGCCGCCGCGCCGATCGCGCCTTGGGCAATTGATGAAACCGAATTGATGACGGCTTCGACAAAAGCCATAATTTTTGAAGCATTTTCGATGATGAAGACGACAGTATTGTAAATTGCGAGCACGGCTTGGACGAATGCGCCTGCCGGATTGAAAAATGAAAGCAATTTAATCGCGGCTTGTTTGATAACGGTTTCGATCAGCCAACTTTGAATTGCATCGATGACCATATTTTTCAGATCGCCGATGTCTGCTTTAACGTGTTCCCAGAGTTTTGCCGGTCCGCCTTCGATCAAATCTTTCACGTATTCGATCAATTTTTCGATCACGGCAACTGCTGTCGGACCGAGCAGTTTAACGGCTTTCGCACGCATTTTCGCGTAGGTTAAACCGAGAACGCCCATCACGAGTTTGAAGATCGAAACGAGCGAAAGATCAGTCGGAATTTCGATTCCGGCATCAGCCAACGCGCCGAAAAGCCATTTCATAAATCCGGCTTTCAAATGCGTCCAAATATTACTGACAAACTGGTTTACGCCTTGTTTTACCGCACCGATGAGATTGCCCAAAAATCCGATTGGATCGTCGAGAATGAGTTCGATCGCATCTGCCGCTTTTTTGAGCAAAGCCATCAATTTATCTTTGAACTCGAGAATAATTTTAATGACTTCGCCAACGGCATCAGCAAGTTTTTTGAACGCACCTTGATTTTCTTCTTCAATCTTCTTGGCAAGCTCGTTTGCCTGATCGTGCGCTTCTTTATATTTTTGCGCGAGCTTTTGCGCCAGATCGTTTTTCTTCGATTCGATGCCGTCGCGCATTTCATTAAAACGCGACTCCATCGCTTTTTCGGCTTCTTGCCCGACCGATTTCAAATCTTTCGGCAAACTTGCCACAAAAGCCTTGATTTTTCCTTGTCCTGCTTCGATGTCGGTTTTGGCTTTATTCAATCTTTTATCGACAAAATTTGCCACGCGCACGGCAAGCGCATCCATCGATGCAGTAAAACCTTTCAGATTGTTTTGAATAATTTGTTTCACTTCGGGCGGCGTGTCTTTGAATTTATCGATTACCCATTGCGCCGCGCCTGAAAGACCGCTGTAACGCTTGTCATAAAACTTATCGATTTCGCGGTTTGTATTCGATTTGAATGAAGCAATCGCTGACGAACAGCCCGGATCGAAAATCGCCATCACATCTTTTTCGAGTGAATTAAGATTCGTGTCAACCTTAATTTTCGTTTCGGTATAAATCGCTTCGATGCGGTCGGTGACGGCTTTGCGGCGCGCTTCGTCTTTTTGTTTCTGAGCTTCCTGACGTGCCGACACTGCCGATTTCGATTTGTTTTTGACTGTTGAAAGTGCCGTCATTCCGCCGCGTGCTTGGGCATTTGCCTGCGCGGCGGCTTTTCCTAAAGTTTGTTTTTCTCCGGCACGATATTTATTCGGCGAAGCATCGGCGGTTTTATCGACGTTTCCCTTTTCCGCTTTTACTTTTTCAAAACGCGGGTCTTTATTTTCGAGCCGCTTCCCTTCTAAACGGTTTTCTTTTAAAGCCGTTTGAGCGTCGGCTTTCGTTTGTTTTTCGGTAATTTCGGCATCGGGTTTCGGCGCGGGCATTCCGCCGCCGCCGTCAACCGATGGAGTCGGCGCATTCGGATCGGGCGGAACAGCCTCGACGGGTTTTGTCGGAACGCCGCCTTCGTTCGGCGGTTTCGCAGAATTCTTTTGTAAATCGCCGGAAGCCGTTTCTTTTTGGTCTTTTACGTTTCCGCCGACCGCGCCTTTCATCTGATCTTCCGCGCCGCCGTCCATAAAATTTCCCGCATCTTCCACCGTCGAAGGCATCACTTTATCGATTTCGGCACGAAGCACAGTTAAAAAACTATCCGCAGGTGGAGTTTGCGCTTTGGTATCTTTCAGCGCGTCAACTTGATTCGATTTTGCACCGGCGGATTTTTCATTCGGCGGACCTTTTGCGGCTTTCGCGGCTTCGTTCGCTTTCTGTTTTGCGGGCGGATGTTTTTTGAGTTGAACTGCCTTTTGACCGACTTTTTCTTTAACTTTTTGAAAACGAGGATCAGCCTGCGGATTCGCAGGTTTCGGCGTGAATTTTTTTGTGCGAACAGCAACAGGCATTTTTACCTTAAACTACTGAAAAAGCATCATTTACCAACGATTCGCGTTGACATTTTCTATGAATTTTTCTTTCAATGGACAAACCGCACCGATCTTTCGATATTCGCGGCGAATCGCTTTTTCCAAACATTTGTTGTGCAATTTTTCGTTTTCACTTAAAGCCAATGAAACGGCGTGAAGCGCGACGTTACGAATCTGTCCGCCCGTCAATTCACAACGGCGAATTGTTTCCTGCAAAAAATCATCGGTAATTTCGTTGATTTCGGGCAAATGCAGATTCCAAATAAAAACTCTTTCGGTGGCGGTCGGCGCGGCAAATTCGATCACGGTGTCCATTCTGCGCTGAAAAGCCGAATCGATGCGGTCGTTTGCATTGGTCGTCACGATCAAAATTCCCTCGAATGATTCGAGTCTTTGCAGTAAATAATTCGTTTCGAGATTCGCATAACGATCGTTCGCGCTCGAAACGCTCGTGCGCTGTGTCAGCAAAGAATCGCCTTCGTCGAGCAGTAGAATTACGTCCAATTCTTCCACCAAAGCAAAAACTTTGGCGAGATTTTTTTCGGTTTCGCCGATGTATTTATTGATGATTGTCGAAAGATCGAGCCGATAAATATCTTTCTGCAAAGCGGCGGCAAGCAATCTTGCAGCATAGGTTTTTCCCGTTCCGCTTCCGCCGTTGAAAAGCGCGCGAACTCCGGCTTGAAGCTGTCCGCGCATACTTTTTCCGACAAAATTCCGCAGATTTTCACGAATTCGGCAGCGACTTTCGAGTTGCCGCAAATCGCTCAAAGTTTCATCACGAACCGCCAAAAAATTCCAATCCGCATCGAGCGGTTCAAGATAAATCGCCAAAGTGTCGAGCGATTGTCGATTCAAACTGCGAACGGCTTTTTGAACGTCAGTAAGCCCGACATTTTCCCGTTTTTCGAGCAAAGCATAAGATTTTGCGAGCTTTCCGGCGCGGCGAATATTTCCGCTCGAAAGCCTGAAACGCTCGCTGATTTCGTCCAATTCATCTGTTTTCGTCTTTTCCAAACTCGATTTCCAATGCTCGCGCCTTTCTTCAAATTCGGGTAAGTTCGCCGTGATCGTAACGGCTTTTTCAACCGCCGAACCGCTTAAACCGCCTTGTTTCCCGAGCGTAATCCCGACCGCTTTGACAGCTTCGCAAAATTCGGGAAATTCGACCGTTTCGCTCGGCGAAATATCTAATTCAAAAATCGGCATCGCATTGAGCAAAACGGCTAAAGTATTGACGATTTTTCGGCGTTCGTCGTTTTTTTTGTCAAAATTTTTGATTTCCACCAAATTCAAATCGAGCGATTTTGCGATCGCGCCTAAGATCGTTTTGCGGCTGTTATGATGTGCTCCGCGAACTACTAAAACTTGGATTTCACTGTTTTGAAAAAGTGCGGGTAAAACTGAAATTTCGCGTTTCATTTTGTCGGAAAGAATCAATTTTTCGATCGAAAGCAAATCTTTTGAAGCCGTAAATTTCAACCAATCTGCTTGAAAATAGTGCTTTTCGCCGCGCATCAAATCCCACAAAAGCGGCTGAATTAAAAGCGTCCATTCCGAACGCGGATTTTCCGTATTGCCGAAATTTATCAAACCGAGATCGAACAAACGATAAATTATGGACGGTGATGAAGTATCGAGATTTTTACTTTTTTGCCAAAAATCGACTGTTCCGAAAGTCAGTCGTTTTTCAGTCGAAAATTCATTCAAAATCTCAAAAACCAAACCGAAACGCGCATCTTCTTCAATCAAACCGATGCAAATCAGCAGAAGAATTTCGGAAAATTCGAGTTCAAATTTTGTCCTTAAAACGCTTAAAGGCAAGTGATTTTCGGCGCGTTTTTCCCAATCGAAAATCGTTTTTTTCCACCAATTTTCGGCTTTTTCTTGACTTAAGTCATTCGGTTCGCGTCCGGCGAGCTTTTGATCGTAAATTTCGAGAAACGGAAACTCGATAAAAACGGCTTCGCGTGTTCCGTAAATCTCTTCTAAACGGCGCATTAAATCGGCGGTCGTGGCAAGAAAATAAATTTCAAAATGTCCCGCAGGAGTTTTTGAAACATCGTCAAACGGATTTTTCGCGGCATCCTTGGAAGTTTTTTTCTTGCCGTTATTTGCCGTCTTGATTGATTTATTTTCTTTCAGATCAAACATTTAAACTTTTCACACAAAATGAAATTTCACGAATTTCCCGACTGCCGGGATCCATCCCGGATCGCGGTCGAGTCCTGAAAATCTGACCGAAAGCGGCAAATCTGCGAGATTGAAATAAATCTCCAGATGCGTTGCCGAAACATTTACTCGCGCATTTTTTCTGAACAAAACTTCATTGATTTCCGCAACTATTTTAAGATTTAAGACTTGTAAAAGTCTGGCTTTGATATAATCCGTCAAGTTTTTCAACCATCTTTCAAAAACGGTCGATTTCGGATATTCAAAAACTTCAATCTTTTCGATTTCATCAAAGAATTGACGATAATTTTCCAATTCCTTTTCAAACTGATTTTCGATTTTTCGGTCGATTTCGACATCGATCACATTAAAATTCGATGGATGACGAACTATCAAACGATTGCTATTTTTACACCAAAACCATCTGCGTTGGTTTTGAAAAGTTTGCAGCCAATCTGTCGAAATTCGCCAATCTTTTTCGGGATAAAATTCGTTTTCAACTGCTTCGTCATTTCCTTTTAGATCATTCAAAAACTCCCAAACCTTATCTTTTTCAAACTCATTTCCCAAAAAATCAAATGCCAGCAAAGCGACAAAATCCCAAATGTTTAAATCAATTTCGTCTGCCGCACTTTCCGTAAAATCACGATAAAGATCGAGAAATAAACCCAAATTCAGTAAATAAAAAATTCCGCCGAACTGCGTATAAAATGTAAATTCTTCAACTTCCGTCTGGTCTTCCAAATAAATAATTTCTGATTCTGCTTGCTTTGCTTTTCGAGTTTTTGACTGGCTGATTTTTTCTTTTTCCAATTTAATTTTCGTTGATTTTTCAGCGTTTTCAGTTTCTTCAAAACTGGCAATTTGCGATACTTTTTCAGTTTCCCCCACAATTTTCGAGGGTGTTTTTTTTGCTTCAACTTCAGTTTTTTTATCTGACAAATCAACGATTTCTTCAAATGTTTTAAAAACAGTTTTCCTGTTTTCGATATTTTCAGATTTTGCAGGTTTTGAAACTTCAGTAGAAATGAAAGTGATTTTTTTCTTTTTACTTTTTCCTTTTGAAATCGGCTCAATCTCCGTAATATCGATTTTTTTCTTTAATTTAGTCGTATTTTCCGTCGGTGATTTAAGCGTCTTCGGTTTTATCTGTAATTGTTTATTTTCACGGTAATGCTTTACATTCTCAGCAAATTTTTCAGAGCGAACCAAACGCGGAGATTTCGTCAACAGAATACAAATTCCGAGCAGATTTTCGCGGATAAAACTAAGTATTTTCGTTTGAATTTCAGGCAAAAATTCGTTGAAAGGAGAAACGATTTTCCGGTCAAATAATTCTTCTTCTTTTTTTAATTCGGCTGTTTTGTTCTTTGTTTCGATTTTAGATTTATCTTTTTGTTTTTTTGAATCTCGAAGCGGTTCAAAAATCGCGATTTGCAGTTTTTTCAACCCGAAAATCTGCAAAATCTTCATTAGTAAGTTTTCTGCTTCTGCTTCTTCCAGCTTTGAAACAAATTCGACGGCTTTTTGTTTTTGCGCCAATATTGTCAGCGATTTTGGTACAAATTCAATCGAATCGAGCCAGATTTTTGCTACAGTTTGCGCTTGATTCAGGTTTGGAAAAAGACTTTTCCACCACCAATTCTGCATCAAATTTCCGTCGCAAAAATCGTTTGCCAGACAAGCTAACATTTCCGAGTGATCGGCAAAAACAACGCTTTCGGCTTCGATCGGAACGAATTCTCTGATCGGGCGCACGGCTTTTCGATATAGTTTATCGATTTCGTGCGAAATGTTTTTGCACCAATTTTCCGAAAATCTTAAGTCTGTGTTATTCAGCCGCAAAGAAAAAGGTTTCGGGTCGCGAATTTGTTTGATGCAGACAATGGCTTTCGGGGGAAAACCATTAGGTAAAATTTCGTTTGCGGAAAACATTCGCTCAAAATGCATTCGCGCGGCGGCATTTTCAAATTTACCGCCGTATAAACTCAGTTTTGAAATGATCGATTTGTTAAATTCCCCCGAATCCATTTTTGATTAAAACTTACGCATAATAACCGTAATAAAACTGAATCGCCGTGCTGGCAAAGATCAATGCCGCCTTGACGTTTTCGCCGCTGTCGAAAGCTTCTATATTTTCTCGAATTGTAAAAAGCTGGACAGGATAATAATTATTCAATTCGACCGGTTCATGATTTACCGCTAAATTCAGCAAATCGCGTAAACGATTGCCATTAATTTGAAATTCATTTCCGTAATAACGGTTTCCGAAAAATACATTGGGATCAAAACCGTTTTGCGAACCTCTGTTTGATGGAATTATTCCGACGGGCGGCAATTTTACAAAATAATCGTCGGCAACAATTTGGGAAAGATTCAAATTATCGCGTTCCATTTGCGCGATTTGATCGGAAAATTGCTGAATTGCGGCTTCGGTTTCCGCTTTTCTGCGGTCGGAAAGAAGCTGTTTCCAATTTTCAGCGTCATTTTTTTCGGTTAATCGTCTTCGGACAGCCCACATTTCAACAAAACGGATTCCGCTCGCCGTCCAATTAATGATTGCCAAAGGAACATCGCTGTCTGCAAGTGCGGATACGCGCATTTCATCAATCAATCCGTATTTTTTAATGGGAGATTTGAGCGGATTGGCAAAAAGATTTTGAGTTTTCTCGACTCCGAAGCAACGATAAGTTAAATAATTTCTTAATTTCAACTGGTTTGAAAGGTCTTCGCCCGACAAAAAAGGATCGATCGCCAAAAGCCGAAATTGCGCGGTTTCCCAAATCACATCCGTGTTGCAAGTTGAAAAAGCGTTGTTCAAACCGCTCGTCGGCGCACTTCCTTCAGACTTTTGAGCGGGAGATAAAACGAGCAAATATAAACCGTAACCAGCCGTGTAAGTTCCCGTTGCAAGCGGCTGACAATCGCCGAAAATATTTGACGAAACCGTTTGCGAACCGAATCTTTCGAGCAGATTTACGTTTTCATCCTGAGCTAAATACAAAGCCTGTCCACAGCCGTTTACCGCCAAACCTTTGTAAACATTGACGATCGGGTCATTTCCGGCGGTGAAATCTTTTTCGACTTCCAAACCGAAAGCGATTCCCGATCCTGCGGCTTGTCCGATTCTGCGAACGGCTTCGCGGCGAACTTCCTGTTCACGCGTCAAATCCGTTCCCGTCACCAAACGACCGTTAAAAAAATAAGTTGATTTCAAACTTCCGTTCGCAATCGGCTCTTGTAGTTTTATACTCATATATTCAAACTCCGTAAATCATTTACAGAAACGGCTTATCTAATTCGATCGGGCAGTCGATAAAAAATCGTTGCAAAACCGTCGGCTTCAATTGCATAACCTGTAAAGTGAATATTGTATTCTCTGGCATATTCATTTAAAGATATTGTCGGCGTGGTTCGGTTCTGACTTTGAACGACAACGGGAATTTTTGATAAGTCGAATAAAAAACGGGTATAAGTCATTTCTTTTTCCAAAATTGCGATAAAAACATTTCGCTGCTGCTGACGGACTACGCTTGAAACGCCGAGATTGTCCCAATAATTAGGAGCATTATTAGTTTCGCCATACGCTCTTACGCCTTCCAATTCCTTGTCCGGTTTAATATCGATCATCGCCAAATTTCCCGGCGCATCGATATTGAACCAAATTTCATAATAATTGTTGTCTAAACGTGTAATTGTGGCGAGCGGTAAAATTAACGGCAATGAAGACGTTTGTTTATGCTGTTTTGGTATCCATTCATCTCCGTCCCAAACCAGAACATCGTTTGGATTCGGTTGATTCGCTGAAACTTTATTTCCTTGCAGTCCATCAACTTTCGGATTCGGGTAAGTTCCGCTCAAATCGCCGCCTGCAGTATCATTTACTTTAATTGCTTGTTGGTAAATTACGGCATCGCCGTTGGCAGTTGCGGCTGATAAATTTTTAATTTGTTTAGTTCCGCCTTGCAGATTTCCCGTCAAAGAGCGAGTTCCGTTTGTCAACAAATATTGCTGATGATCGTCGTCGCCAAGCCCGGACAAAGTTCCGTGATCGGGCGGAGTCGGTGTTTTTGAAACCCATTCGCCATTTTCATAAACGAGAATTTGTCCATTGACGAGCGGCGAACCTAATGTCACGTCGGTCAGATCGTTCAAACTCATTTCGATCGTTTCCGCCGTCCAAATTCCGCCGCGATAAGTCAAAACCTGACCTTCGACAAGCGGCGAAGGAAGCTCGACATCGCCGAGATCGTCGAGATTATAAACGACATTTTCATTAACCCATTCGCCGTTGTGATAAACCAAAAGATCGCCTTCGTTCGGCGCGGGAACGGAAACATCGCTCAGTTCGTCAAGGCTGTAAACTTTTGAAAGATTCAGACCGAGAATTTCCTGAATCATTCGCAGATGTATTAAAAACCGGCGTTTATCTTCGTTTATTTCAACATCTTCCAAATCGCTGACTTTCCAACCCGGCGAAGATTCTTCGAGCGAAACGACCAATTCGGCAAGCAAAACGCAATCTTCGATCTTGTTTGCGCCGGTCATTTCGACCGCACAGCCCGTTTTTCTTTCGCTCAAAACATTTCGGAGTTCCGTCACCCAAATCCGCAACGCTTCGTGCATAAATTCTTCAACGTCGTCGGGATGAATCTGAAATGCTTCGGGCGGAGAAATTATCGGCGGACTCGCGATCGGCGGCGAAGTTTGCGGTGCAAGCCAAGTTTCGTGAATCGCTTCAACAAATTCTTCCAACGTCAAAGTCGAACCGATTTCGGAAACCGGAATGCTTTTCAGCCACGCAACGAATTCGCGGATTTTGTCTTCTTCTGCTTGTTTCGGCGGTTCAAATCTAAGTTCGAGCGAAAAATTGTCCTTAATGCGTGATGAAGCCGTCAATTCATCGTCGTTTCGGCAAGGTTCGCCCGGAATCGGAACGCTATCGGTCAAACATTCGCGGTAACAAAGCGTGACGTAGAGCCGAATTTTATCGCTTTCGGGCGGACTTGTCGGCGGACTCGTCACGCCGCTTTCGATCCAATCGGAAAGCTTGTCGGCATTTGCCGAAAGCCAACTGTTCAAAACGGCGCATTGTGCGGAAGGAACGCAAACGAATTGACCGCGCGGCGTAATCGCCACGCCGGGTTCGATCATCACGCGTTTGCCGTTCGTGCCGTCGTCATCGACCGTAACTTTCAATCCCGAAATCGTTCCGTAACCGATCGCATCGCGCGCCAGCCAGCGGTCACGTCCCGACAAATAGCCGAATTCCTGCGTAAAATCGTCCACGCCGAGAATCATTCCCGCAGTAAAATTAACGTGTTTGGTCAAATCCAGACTTTCTGATGCGGTCACATTTGAAACTGTCGTAAAACAACTCATAACTTTCCTTCCTGTCTAATTTTTCTCTAAAATTTCACTGCCCAAAACGTAGCGGATCGGATATTTTTCCTTTTGCGGCGTTCCGATGCGGCTTTCACCGACGAAACTTTCACCGACGATCATTTCAGGATTCAAACGTGGATCGCGGCTTCCCAAACCGAGCAAAGTGTCGAAACCGAGCCGAACTTCGTCAACGCGGAACAAATTCCAGTAATAACGGTATTCGCAAACCGTATGCGCGGGTTTTTCGAGTTCGACAACGCGTCGCACGAGATGCATTTTTCGCCTTTGATCTTCGGCGGTTTCGACCGCGTTTGCGCTCAAACTTGCCGGAATCAAAACCGTAAATCGATGCGCCGTTTTATGCATCGGCAAAACCGAACTTTCAAATAAAAACCAATCCTCAAGCGGTTTGTCCAAAATCGGCAAACGGTCGAATTGCGAAACGTAATCGAACGAATTCCAATTCGTGCCGTATTTTGAATTCAATTCTCTGATTCGCCTGTAACGCCGCGCCAAAAAATCCTGCCAAAGTTTACGGATTCTGCTTGTTTCTGCCGTTTGCGAAATAAATTCGTTCCAATCCGAAATTAAATTTTCGTTTTGTTCGATTCCGGTCGGCAGATAGATTTCGTCAAAATTGCCGTAATTCGTTGAATGTTTTGAATTTAATTGACTAATTTGATTCGTATATTCGGCTTTCAAAAAATCCTGCCAATTTTTATGTTCGGCGGCAGAAGATGGAATAAAACCGAGCGTCGAAGCGGTAAAATTATCCCAAATCTGGGCTTCTTCGGAATCTGTCGGACGAATCAGCGGAAAATTTGCATTCGTTTCTTCTTCAAATTTTTCGCGGTAAAGCTGATGCAAAACGCCCGCGCCTTGATTCGGCTGCCATTTTGCGGTTTTCGCCGTTTCACGTAAAAGATTTTGCGTCGAATCGGCAGGAATTATTTCGGGTGTGAACCGCGTTTGAAACTGTTCGACAAGGCGGACGGAATCGCGTATTTTTTCGTCTGAAGTTTGAAAATTAAAAACGCTTTCATCGGCGCAGGAATCTAAAATTAACCGCAAAGCAATACGAATTCCGCGCATCGTGCCGCGATATTGGAAAAATTCGACGGCGTGTTTGATGAATAAACGCCTTTTTTCTTCATTCCAAGCCGGATCGAGCGCAACGCCGAACCAATTTGCGAGCCAATCGAGCGAATCAGTCGGTGCACTTCGCACGTCGAAAAGCATCTGAATTGCCGCGATTCTGTCTTCGATTGCGGTGTATGTTCCTTCAAAATTCGACAAAAAACGATCGAGAAAAAACGCCGATTGTTCGTCTTCACGATAAACTGCGGGAAGATAATTATTAAGATACGAAAAGCGCGGATAATAAACTCTTAACGCCGAAATTTCGGGCGTTTTCTGTCTGTTTCCCGAAAAAACCAAACGCAATTGCAAATAACGATTTTTCGCGTTTTGCAGCAGCAATTCCCAAGTGCCTTTACCTTTTTCGCGCGAAGTTTGATTTACGGAAAACGGCTGTTCATTGCCGTTTCCGCGCAGGTAAAGTTTCGGTTCTTTCGTCCAACTGCTCAATTCGATCTCGTCGCTTTGTTCCGCCGTTCGGCTGTAAATTTCGACCGAAGTTTCAGGCGGAATACAGCCGTCGAGCATCAATCTGTGCCACACGCAGTTTTGCTCTTTGCCGTCAAAAACATAAGTGTCGATGATTCCAAAATCTTCAAAACTCGGACGATTTTGTTTGACCAAAGGCAAAAATCTCTCGCCGAAATCGTAATAAACTTCGCCGAATGCCGACGTAAAAACCTTCCCGCCGAAAAGACGAATCGGATAATATTCCGCAACGGGTTGAAGTTCAAAATTTTTCTTGACTATGTTTTCGTTTAATGCAGGTGAAACTTGTAAATCATTCGTGCAGATAAGGTTAAAGGCAAAAGCCTGATTTCCTTCGATCGGCATTACATAAACGCGATCGTATGTATTTTTCGTTTCGTCGGCTTGCAGAAATGCAATTTCGTAAGCTTTTAGTTTGAAATTTGCAGAATCTTCGCCTTCTTCGATCAGCGGCAAGATTGAATCTGTTTTTAGATCATCTAGTTTTCGTTCACGAAAATATCGCTTGATGACAGAAAACTTTTCACGTCCCGGATAATTCAAAATCAAAATCGAGTCGTCAGGCAAAGCTTCGATCGAAATCGGATCGCGTTCATTGCCTAATTCAAAATAAAATTTATCAGCCGGATTTTTTTTGCTTTGCCCGTTTTCATTAGCTCCCGAAACAGGCTGAAAGTCGTCTTTTACGAATTCAGGTTCAAAATCTTTGTCGCCGATCACGCCGAAATTTCGGTCTAAAATCCAATAACGACGATTTGTTCGATCTAAAATAAACGCACCACCGCAAAATCTCGGCGAAATGTCCCAAACTGTAAAATCGACATCTTCA
>DAITPE010000007.1:0-24773 GCA_036833775.1 Pyrinomonadaceae bacterium
AGGTTTGCGTTTTGTCGCTTAAAAATTCTAAAAGTTGACCGATTCTTTTGTAGTCCAATTCCGCGTCGATGTCGTCGAGCAAAAAGAGCGGATATTCTTTGTTTTGCGAATAATAGACGGAAAGCGTGGCGAGTTGGAGAATTAAAAGCGCACTTCTTTGCTGTCCGCTCGAACCGAATTTTCTTAAATCGTGTCCGTCGAAATGAATTTCCAGATCGTCGCGGTGCGTGCCGATCAGCGCGTGTCCGCTGGCGAGTTCGGCTTGGACGCGCAAATTTAATCTTTCCGTCAAAAGCGCGGCGTAATCCGATAAATCGCCTTTGCCTTCGAGCGACGAAACGTAGCGAATTGCGATTTCTTCTTTCCCGAAAAGCTTTTTCTCCAAAGTTTCGTTCAATCTTTCGACGTAACGGATTCGCGCTTTGTAAATTCGTGTCGCTAACGCAATCAATTGTTCGTTCCAAGGTTCGAGAAATTCGGCGGTCTTATCGAGCGAATAACCGTTGTCCTGCGCCGATTGCAGAAGCGAGTTTTTTTGACGAATGACGCGGTTGTAATCCGCCAAAGTCTGCACGAAAGGCGGATAGATCGAAACGATTCCGCCGTCCAAGAATTTGCGGCGCGATTCTGGCGTTCCGCGCACGATTTCGAGTTCGTCCGAATTAAAAACGACGGCGTGAAGTTCGCCTAAATAGCGGTGAATCGTTTCCTTTTTGCCGTTGACGGTCAAATTTTTCGTGTTTCCCTGCAAAGCGACTTGGAGCGTGTGGCGAATTTCCGCCGAAAGCTGAACCGAACCGCGAATGATCGCCAATTCTTCGTCAAATTTTATCGCTTCCTGCAATCTTTGGGTTTTGAATGATTTCGTCGTCGAAAGCAGGTAGATCGCTTCGAGCCAATTCGTTTTTCCCTGTCCGTTTTCGCCGAAAATGATGTTGAGATTTTTCCCGAAAAAGAGTTTTCCGTGTGTGTTTCTGAAATTTTGAACGTCGAGCGATTCAAGCAACATAGATAAATTTTACCACATTAAATCGCGCTTTTTGCCGTGTGAAACAGAAAAGATTTCAGCTTTTGCCTGAAAATCAAAGCAACTTTGCGAAAATTGAAAGCGTCGAAAAAGTCCCCTCGAATAATTGGAAAATTTCCCCTTTTAACAATCTGTTTTAAATAGTGTTGGCAAATTTTCAACACTATTCTCATTTCATTCAGGAAAAGATCAATGCGTTTTATTGGAATAATTTTATTAACTCTCGTGTGCAGTTTCGCCGCATTTGCACAAAACGGTAAACCTCTGGCGCAGGATTTCAGCGCGGTCACGATGAACGGCGACGAGATCGAACTCGGATCGTTAAAAGGCAAAGTCGTGCTTTTGACCTTTTGGTCAACGCGCTGTCAGATTTGCCACGCCGAAATTCCGAAATTGAATCGTCTCGCGGCGCAATACAAAGGAAAAAACGTCGTTTTTCTCGCGCCGACGATGGAAGCCGAAGCAAAGGTCGAAGCATATACGAAAAACAATCCGTTCGATTTCGAGATTCTTCCGAACAGCTTCGGACTCGTTTTGAAATACGCCGACAAAGACGGAAGCGGCAACGTCAATATGGGTTTTCCGGCTTATTTTTTGATAAATCAACGAGGCGAAATCGAACAAAAAGCGATGGGTTGGGACAAAATAAATTCGATCACGTCGCAGATCGATAAGCTTTTGAATTCGAATTAACACGACGAATCAATTTCAAAGAAACTTGCCGAACCTTTTAAAAAGTTCGGCAAGTTTCTTCATTTTTAGCGAGAATTCGTCAAATTCCCGCCGTTTTTGACGAACTTAACTTTCTTATCGAGCCGATAAACGGCATTTTTAATAAATAAAAATCAAATTCTTTGAAGTATTTACGATTTTTTCTTGACATCAAGGCTTTTTGAAATTAAAAAGTAAAAACTTATGAAAAGTTTGATTTTGTTTTTCGTGCTTTTAGCCGGAAGTTTTTCCGTATTCGGACAAGATTTCAGTTTGGTCGGAAAATTTCCCGCGCCGAATTTGAAATTCACGACGATCGACGGCAAAACGATCGATACGGCGGAATTAAAAGGCAAGGTTGTCGTTTACAATTTTTGGTTCGTCGGTTGTCCGCCGTGTATGCAGGAAATTCCCGAATTGAACGAGATCGTCGCGCAATATAAAGACAAAGACGTCGTTTTTCTCGGGCTTTCTTCGAGCAATAAAAAGGATTTGGATAATTTTTTGAAAAAGAATCCGTTTAACTATCAGATCGTTTCCGATGCCGCCGCGATAATGCTCGGAAGTTACGGCGAAGCGTCGAAAGACGGAAATGTAAAGCTCGCTTTTCCGACGCACGTCGTCGTTAATCGGCAAGGTTATGTCGAAGTGAAAATGACCGGATTAAAAGGCGTGGAAGCTGTCAGACAACAACTAAAGCGCGAATTTCCGACGCAATAAGCAGATAAATTTGCGTTGCGGGTTGTTTCTCTCGAAAATTTACGATATATTTTTGATTCGCCTTTTTTGCGGAGAGATCGCATAATGGTATTGCAGTAGTCTTGAAAACTACCGTCCGAAAGGATATGCAGGTTCGACTCCTGTTCTCTCCGCCATTTTCTTTTTTAATCAATTTTTACAACGCAATTTTTAATTCGGTTTTGCATTAATTTTGTCTAAGCCGTCGCTTCTTTTTTTGCTTCGCAAATTTCGGCGTAAACTTTTTCCGTCTGCTCGATCATATTTTCCAAACTGAATTTTTCAAGTGCGGTTTTTTGTGCGGTTTCTCCGAGATTTTTTCGCAAAGTTTCATCATTTAATAATTCTAAAACCTTTTCCGAAAGCTCCAAAGGTTCTTTAATTTTCACCAATTTTCCCGATTCACTTGCCTGCAATAATTCCTTCGCGCCTTCGGTTTCGGTCGAAACGACTGCTTTGCCCGTCGTCATCGCTTCGAGAATCGCCAAACCGAAACTTTCCGAATGCGACGGCGAAACGTAAATGTCCAAAGCTGCAAAAAACGAAGGCGTTTCTTCGATCCAATCGAGAAAAAGAAAGTTTTCGTCCAAACTGAAAACTTTCACCATTCGTTTTAATTCGCGCCGAAAAGTTTGGTTTACGGAATGATCTTTTCCGACCACGACGAAACGTGTTTCGGGAAGTTTTTTCGCGATCTCATTTGCCGCCAAAATGAAATCGCGCTGACCTTTTAATTCTTTGAGTTCGCCCATTGTGCCGACAAGCTGAGCGTCGAAAGGAATGTTGTGAAGAAAACGAAATTCTTCGCGCAGTTTTTCGAGTTTTTGCCGCGTTTCATCGTTGACGGTGATGCCGTTCGGAATAACTGTGATCTTTTTTTTCGGAAAGATATTCCGCAAACTTTCGCCGACCGCCGATGAAACAGCGATCGCTTTTTTTGCGTTTGAAAGTGCGAATTTTTGAAACGGTTTCATCCCGAAAAGAACGTGGCGCGTCAAAACGAACTTTGTTTCCTTGGAAATTCGGCACGAGATCGAAGCCGGAATATAGTCGCGCCCGACGTGTGCGTGAATGATGTCGATCTTGTTTTTATTGGCAAAATTGGCGATCTTTTTCGCGCTGAAAATACCGAACGAATTTCTGATCGAAGCGTGAAGAATATTTTCTTTCGGCAGAAAATCCAGTTTTTCCTGCCATTCGCAAGACGGACGGACAACAATGAAAACTTCGTGTCCGCGCGATATTAAACCACGGCACAAATCTATCAAATGACGTTCACCGCCGCCGAAGGTTTTCGCTGATGAAATTTGCAAAATTCGCATAACTCAACATTGAAAATAGATAACTTAGACGTAAATCGCAAATAAAAAAGGCACGTTTTACGAAGAAAACGTGCCGTAAAAGGTTTTTCCTTTTGGAAAAACTAAAAGTAGAATCTAGCACCGAGCTGCATTTGGAACACTTGGCTTCCCGGATTCAAACCGGCTAAGTTGAGTTTTCCAAAGTTTGTCGCAGTCGTTGTTTGCTGAATGATTTGCTTAAAGTTGAGATTGGTAATTCCATCCAGTCCGCAACGTGCGTTTGACGTTGCACAATAGTTTGTCGTCGCATTTCCGCTGAACTGCAGATTCGAACGATTCAAAATATTGAAAAACTCTGCCGAGAATGACAAGCGTCTTGATTCGCTGAATTTGAAGCTCTTTTGAACTCTCAGATCAACGTCGAATAACGGACGATTGATAAAGTAGTTGCGCGGAAGTTCAACTCCGACCGAAACGAACGGGCGTTCGTTAGTATTGTTGTCACCGTTCAAATCCGTTCCGACACGGCTTTCAAAAGGACGACCTGAACGAAGTCTGACCGCACTCGATACTTCAAAGCTGTATGGCAGATAGAAAACCGGATTCGCCACAAACTGGTGACGGCGGTCGAGATTCGATAAATAATATTCGTTGCGTAAATTATACGGATTGTCATACAAAACGCCGCCTGCATCGCGTTCGTTATCATCATCTGAAAGTGATTTCGAAAGCGTGTAGTAAGCATTGATGCGTCCCCATTTTTTGTTCGTGTTAAAGCGGAATGTCAAAGCACGATACAGCGAACGTGCGCTTGAATCACGCAATTGAATAGTGCCGAGCTGCGGCAACGGACGCAACGCACGGTTTACCAAAACGCGTCCCGTTGTTGTGTCGGTTCCGGTCGGAGCCGGAATGTTGATGTCCGTGTTGCGTTGTAAGTAAATCGTATTTACTTGCGAATAATCCAAACCGATAACCGTTCCCTGTGCAATTTCACGTTCGACACCGCCGCCGAATTGGAACGATTGCGGGTTTTTGTAGTTCGGTACGATACCGACGAAGTTTGCATTCTGATAAACGCCTAAACTTGCTGCCGGGTTTGTCGTTGCCGCACGAATACGGTCTGCGATCGTTCCTAACTGTGCAGGTGTCAATACCGGCAAGTTAGTGAGCGGTGAAGCGTTCAAATCAATTCCCAAGATAGCAAATTGACGATAAACGGTGTTCGGAGCAAATCCAGTTCCGACGATTGCAACATACTGCGGATTTTGTGTTTCAAAAGTTGCCTGATTGAATCCGGTTGCGTTAAATGCCGTCGAACCAATCGTAACCGACAAATCTCCTGCCGGGTCTCTAAAGTTATTGAACGGAGCCGCCAATCCTAAAAGCGGCGTTCTTGCATAATACATTCCGGCAAATCCGCGAATTACCGTTTTGCCGTCGCCGTTCGGATCGTATGCAAAACCGACGCGCGGTCCCCATTGATTTTGGCTGTCAGGGATTGCCGCCGGATCGATTCCTTTATTTCCAAGTATCGGAAATGCAGTATTTTTGATCAGATTAAGAACCGGTGTATTGTTTGCTTCTGATGTCGGATTGAATTGTTTTTCATAACGCAATCCGTAGTTGAAGGTAAGTTTCGGTGTAATACGCCACGCGTCTTGTGCAAAAAATGCAAGCTCACGAACCGTATATGCCGCCGCCAAATTACCGATTTGTTTATTGTAACGTGCTGTCGCGGTGTCGAATCTTCCGCGATAAGTTGCGGTTCTGACCGTCGAGATCGCATCCAAAATACCAGCCGTCGCGGTCAAACCTGCAAAAGTGAAAACACCTGTTTGGTTGAATCCGAATGTTTGATTTGCGTAAATATTGCTGAATTCACCACCGAATTTCAAAGTGTGATTCCCTGAAATCATGGTCAAACTGTCTGCAAATTGAATTCTTTTATCAAACTGTGTTGTCGGCAAAAAGTTTCTTGTTCCGTAAACACCGATCGCTGTATTAATGTTTGAAACGATTTCATTCGGAATACGCGGACGTTCTTCGTAAGCATATTGAAAACGTGCTTCGTTTGAAACATTCGGCGTAAATGAAGAAATAAGTTGTGAAACGATTCCGTGGTTACGATTCTTTTCGGTTCCGTTTGTGGAAAGTGAATTCGTCGTGGTCGGATCGAGTGCGGTTTCACCTGTTGAAACTGCATTCAAAGCATTGTTATCGCTGAAGTTATAGCGAACATTGAAGCGGTTTGAATTGTTAATATTCCAGTCAATCTTGCCTAACGCAACGATCGCATCGTTTGTCGCTTCATACGGGACTTCCAGATTGTTATAGAAATTGTAGCCTTCCGTTTGGCTGGCTGTCGGCGTGAAACCATTGATATTATTGTAGAAAACTTGTCGCGGAGCTCTGAATCTTTGCTGTTCGTATGAAGCAAAGTAAAAAAGTTTATCTTTAATGAGCGGACCGCCGAGCGAACCACCGAATTGTTGTTGTGTCGGAGCCAACGTCGCATCCAAGCCGAGCGCATTCAAACGCTGATCTGCAAGTGCTTTTGCAAAACTGTTTGCGCGAGCCAGCTTCTCAGGGCGAATCAAATAATAAGCCGAACCGCGCATATTGTTTGTTCCCGATTTGGTTACAACGCTGATCACGCCGCCCGAACTGCGTCCGAATTCAGCCGAATAACCTGCCGAAATTACCTGAAACTCACGAACCGATTCCTGCGGAATGGTCGGAGCCGAGTTTGAACGCTCGCCGCCGCGAATACCGCCGAAGAACGGCTGTGTAAAATCCAAACCGTCAACATTGATGTTAAAGTTAATGCCGCGTTGACCTGACAAAGAAATCTGTCCACGCGAAGGATCGACTTGCGCAGACGGTGTCAAGGTTGCGAAATCTTGGAATTTGCGACCGTTGATCGGCAAATTCGTGATTGATTCATCAGTCTGAACAGCGTCGAAATTACTTGTCGTAGTTTGAACGCCTTCAGCCGTGATCGTAACTTCCGCACCGACATTGCCTGCGCCGAGAGCAAAGTTTGCGTCAACCGTTCTGCCCACGAAAACCGTCACATTAAGTGTTTGTTCGGCAAAGCTCGCTGCCGAGGCTTTCAACGTGTAATCGCCCGGCTGCAACAAAACGAAACGATAAATTCCTTCATCACTCGTGGTCGCAGTTTGCGTTGCATTCGTATCTTTACTCGTTACAGTAACTGTCGCATTCGGAACGACTGCACCATTAGCATCAGCCACAACACCCGTAATTTGTCCGGTGCTGGCTTGCGATTGGGCAAAAATCTGTCCAACGCCAAAAAGCATGCAGAAAATTGCAATTGCTAAAAAATTAATTGAAATCTTTTTAGTCATTTTAAATTATTGACCTCTTTTTTTTAATAAAATTATCTGGAGCAAAATTGCTTTATTTGTAAAATAAAATATAAGAAATTGTGAAATTTGGATTTTTCTTTTGCTTTTTGGATTTTTGAATTCGGATTTAATCAATCTCTTTATCTCAAATATCCCTGCCGCAATTTTCAAAATCTCAATCAAAGTAACGTGATTTACACAATTTCGCCTGATTCACAAAAAACTCTGTGAAATTTCTTCCATAATTTTTTGGGAAAAAGGCTTAAATTCACTATTTATTAAGCAATTTGAATTCCGTAACATTCGGATACGATTTTCGCATCACACAGCAAAGATAATCTTACATAAATGTTAATTTCGTATTAACATTCTGACTGTTTTTGCAGAGATTTTTCAAAGGTAGATTTATATTGCAACTTTTACCTTTCAGCGGCGTTTAAAGCCGAAGCAGAAAGTAGGTTTCAAATGCAATAATTTTTCAATTTTAAATTTTATTTCCGTTATTTTTATTGAAATTAAAACATTTTGAGCGGTTTGAGCGGTTTAGTTACTTAAATTCGTTCATTTTTCCAACTTTTTTGAAATTGATTCTTGCATTAAATCCTGTTTTCGCTTAACATTTCAAATAAGCGATTTGAGCGGTTATTTGAAACTTGACTTTTTTGTAAAATTGGTTTAGATTATTCGGACAATTAATCCCTAAGTCTTGGTAATATAAGCGAAAAGATTAATTGGATCGAACGAAAAGGGGAAGAAAGTATATGGCACAATTAGAATATTCTGGATTATCATACAAAACGCCGCTGCATCAGCGGATTATGGCAACTATGCCTGTTCAGGCAAGCTGGGTTGATTCGGAAAGTGGAAAAACGATTTTAGTTGACGGTTTGACGGAAAATTTGGGAGAAACCAGCACTTTGGTAAATCTCGACATTCTGCCGCCGGTCGGAAGCGAAGTCAATTTACGTCTCTTAGACGAAGACAAAACGATCATTGAAGTTTCCACGCAGGTGATAAGGGTTGAGCGTGATCCGAGCAAGCCTTTAGCCGCGCTGACAATTTTGGAAAATTTGAAAAATTGGAAGCAAACCGCATTGACCGCCGCGCAGGAATGGGTGACGCGCCACTGGCAATTAAACTACGAAGAAGAATGGGTTAATTAATTTTAGTTTCATTCGTCTTTCATTTATTCCAAAAAGCGGAGAATTTTTGTGTAAATTCTCCGCTTTTTACATTTGAAAAAGCCAACTTATCCAATCCCGAAAGCATCTTTTTAGACGATGAAAAAATTTCTTTCCGCAATCGCTATTCTTTTTTTATTTCAAACCGTATTCGCTCAGGAAAAACCTTTGACGCAGAACGAATACGTGAAAATGCTCTACGATCTGCAAGCGAAAACGGTTGATAAATCCGAAATAATCGAGGCTTTGCGAAAACGTGGAATCGCCTTTGAATTAAACGACGGCGTGCGCGGGCTGACACGCACGAAAGGCAAAAACGACGACGAACTCAAACGCGCACTCGAAGAAGCCGACCGCCGCCGCAAAAATCCGACGACTTCACAGCTTCCGAATCAAAAAGAAGCAACGGAAATAATCGAAAAAACGCGTCAAAACACCTTAACCGCAGTTGAAGAAATGCCGGATTTCGTCGTCAAACAGCAAATTCAACGCGCGGCGGCTTACGCCGGAACGAATAATTTCAGAAATTTGGATCGTCTCGTCGTTGCCGTAAGTTATCGTTCGACGGGCGAAGAAGATTACAAGGTTTTGTCGGTCAACGGCGTTTTGCAGGAAAATCCGAAACAGAAAAACGATTATGCCGAAACCGGCGGAACTTCTTCGACTGGTGAATTCGTAAATGTTCTTTCGACGATCTTCAAAAAAGAAAGCGACACGCAATTTGAAATTGTTGACACGGATTTATTGAATCAGCGTAAAACAATCGTCTTCGATTATTCGATCGACAAAGACAAAGCAAAACAGCAAGTTTCGTTTTTCGGTTATTACGAACAATCGACCGTTACGGGAATGAAAGGACGAATCTGGATCGACCGCGATAATTTTCGCGTTTTACGCGTCGAAACCGCAGCGACCGAGATTCCCGAAACTTTCCCGATTCGTTCGGCAAAGCGTGTGATCGATTACGATTGGGTGAAGATTTCGGATGGAAATTATCTGCTTCCGTCGCTTTCCGACGTTCGTTTGACGATGCGCGAAGGCGGAAAAACTTATGAAACGCGAAACTTGATCCGTTTCAAGGAATATCAAAAATTCGGAACAGACGTTATCATTCTCGACGACGACAGCGCACCGATCGAAGAAGAAAAACCTGTTTCGGATAAACCTGCGCAAGAAAAGCCGAATCGATAATTTTGCGGAAAGATATTCAGACGCGGACGGAAAATTTCGGAAGGAGTTTTTCGTCCGTTTTTTATTTGACGGTAAAATAAGCGACGAGCGCGGGAACGATCAGCCAGAGCAAACCTTTGATCAGGAAAAACAAAAATCCGGCGGCTCCGAAGCGTTTTACCCAATTAACGGCGGGACATTTCTTTTTTTCGGGTTCTTCGTTCATTATGTTTTTAAGTTAGGCTTTTATTGATTTTTTTTCAACTGTTTCAGTGAAAATTGCCGTGAAATATTTTTCACGAAGTTCTAATTCAAATCGGTCAAAAATGAAAAAACTTTACTTTCGATTTACGGTTTACGCATTTTGTTTTATTCTTTTTTCTTCTACGGTCTTCGCGCAAAACGCACCGCCGCAGGAAAAAAACAAACGTGAGGCAAACTTGGTCGAACTCGTCAGACTCGATAACACGATAAAACTCGATATTCGCTACGCGACCGACAACAATTTCGTCGGCAAAACCGTTTATCCCGAAGCGCGCGCTTTTTTGCAAAAACCTGCGGCGAAAGCACTTTTGAAAGTTCACAAATCTTTAAAAAAGGAAGGTTTGGGTTTAATGATCTTCGACGGTTATCGTCCTTGGCGCATCACGAAATTGTTTTGGGAAGTAACGCCCGACGACAAGCGCAAATTCGTCGCCAATCCCGCAAAAGGCTCGATTCACAATCGCGGCTGTGCGGTCGATCTGAGCATTTACGATCTGAAAACGGGAAAATTGATTGAAATGCCGTCCGAATACGACGAATTTACCGAACGCGCCGCGCCCGATTACAAAGGCGGAACCGAAAAAGAACGCGCCAACCGCGATCTTTTGAGAAAAGCGATGGAAGCCGAAGGTTTTACCGTCAACAAAAACGAATGGTGGCATTTCGACTATAAAGATTGGCAAAAATACGGCATTTACGATCTCGCTTTTTCCGAAATTCCGATCAATTAACGGCTTCAAAAGAAAAATCACCGTAATTATTTCACATACGAAGCAGATTATTTTGCATATAAAGCACTTCGTTGCACAAATAATCGGTATTATTTGTTACATCATCCGCATAATTTCACAAATAATCGGGATTATTTGTCACATCATCGGGATTATTTGTCACACAATTACAATTATTTCGCACATTATCCGCATTATTTCGCACATCATCGCAATTATTTCTCTTACAATCCGAATTATTTCTCACATCATCCACATAATTTCGCACACAATTTGGATTATTTTTGATAAAAACGCGATGATTTCGGATATTAAGCAGATTTTTTATTTAATAAATACGGTTATTTTTCAAATTGCCGCGTTATGTTCGTCAATATTTACCGATTTTTTCAAACTGAAAGCCGTTCCGCCCGTTTCGCCTTCCTTCCAGAATACATCGGCTTCGATGATTGCGGCGCGTGAACGGATATTGCCGATGCCGCGACCTTTTGAAGCATTTTCGGGCGGCGCGAAAAACTTTCCGTCGTCGGAAATTTGCAGAATAAAGTAGTTTTCGTTTGAAATTTCGATGTTCATTTCGACAAAATCCGCGTCCGAATGCCGTTTGATGTTCGTCAAAACTTCCTGCGCGATGCGGTAAATCTGCATCTGCACGTTCGGCGAGAAATTTATTTCTTCTTCAATGTGTTCCGCCGCCGTAAATTTTTGATTTTCAAATGTTTGCTGAAGCAAAAATTCGAGCGAGGCGGGCAAGCCGACGTTTTCCAGAACCGACGGACTCAAATCTTCGCAAATTCGGCGAATTTCGGTCGAAACCGATTCGATCTCGGCGCGAAATTCGTTCGTTTCCGCCGGAATTTTGTCCGACATCAGCATCAATTTTCGCAAATCGGCGAGCGTTTGATCGTGCAAATCACGCGCAATGCGCTTGCGTTCGCGTTCGGCTTCGTTTGCCAGATCGAAACGCGCCGAAGCAAGTTCGCGGTTGGCAAAAACGATTCTTCTCCGTTCGATGATTGCCCAAATCAAGCCGATCAGCGCGATAATCAACAAAATTCCGAGCGCAGTCGCCGTCCACGGAAACGGCGATTGTGCAACCGAAAATGTAATTATCAACGGCTCGGAAACGAGCAAATCCTTATTAAAAACCCGCGCTTCGATCGAATATTCACCCGCTTTAAGTTCGCTCGGCGAAAACTGTGCTTCGTTCGACAATTTTTTGTCTAAAATCTCGCCTTTCGCATTTTTCAAAAGAAATCCGTATTGAAATTGCTCGGGAAAAGTGCGGCTGCTCAAACCCGTTACTTCCAAAAGCAAAGAGTTTTGCGGAAATTCGAGTTCGATCTTCTGCGCGATCTCTTCGCTCGTATGAATGCGCTGCGAAACGACGCGCGAAACGACGATTTGCGGTGCGATTTCGCTCGGCAGATAACGCACGATGCCGCGATTCGTGCCGATTAGTAAACGATTTTCAAACGGAAACACCGAAAAAATCTGTTCTGACGGCAAACCTTGCTCGACGTTGAGCGCGTTTTGCACGAATCCGAAATTTTCGTCTTTTACAAAATGAAAAAGTCCGCCTTTGAGCGTCGCCGCCCAAACATTTTTTGTGTCAACGACGACATCGCGCACATCTGTTTGAGAAATTACTTCGATCAATTCGCCGTTTTCAAAACGATAAAGCCCGCGAGCGGAAGCAAACCAATAATCGTTTTCAAAACCTTTGACGATTTTCCAAACCGCCGCACCGCGCAGCTTTTCAAAATCCGTTTCGCTTCTTATTTGTTTGCCGTCAAACGAAAAAACGCCGTCCTTTGCCGTTCCGATCAGAAGTTTGTTTCCGTCCGAAAGAAAAGCGGTCGGCGAATCGTTCGTCAAAATCGGCGTTTGCGTCGAAATTTCAACCGCGCCGCGCCCGAAAATTGCGGCAAAGGTTTTGTTTTGAAATTCTACGAAATTGCGCGTGTCGCCAGTAAATACAATTTTTCCGCTTAAATCCAAACAGCCGTTCGGCGTTGCGAAAAATATCTGATTCTCGGAATTTTCAAAGATCGAATAAATTGTTTTACCTGAAAATTCGGGAACTTCCGTCCAATTTCCACCTGAAACCGTGAACAAACCGCGATTCGTGCCGGCAAAAATCTGCCCGTTTTTCGTGCGAAAGATCGTGCGGACAAAATTGCTGTTGCCGTTATCGGAAAGCGTCTGCGTAAACGGACTCGACGCATCAAAACGGCAAACGCCGCGATTCGTACCGATCCAGATCACGCCTTCGCGGTCGCGGAAAACCGCGTAAATCGTGTTTGAACGAAGTCCGCCCGCCGTATTTCCGAACGTAAAATGCGCCGTTTCGCTTTCGCCCGAAAATTGGAACAAACCGCTTTTCTCCGTCCCAACAAGCAGAGAATTTTCGACCGGTTCAAGCGCGGAAACATTTCCTAAACCCGCGCCGAAACGAACCGGACGTGCAATATCCGCGAGCGAAAATAAACCGCTTCCCGCCTCGTCCGAATTCGCGCCGAGCCAAGCGTTTCCGTTTTTGTCCTGCGCCAAAACATTCACAAAAAATGGACGCGGACGGCTGAAAGTTTCAAAAGTTTTGCCGTTTTCAATCGTTAAAATACTGCGGCTTTGCGTTCCGGCAACGAGTGTTTCGCCGATTTTTGCAAAACCCGTAATTTTCAAAAGATTTCCGTCACTACCGCGCAAATTTTCGCTCGGAATTTTCTCGACAATCGGCAAATCCGAATTTGTCAGCGCAAAAATTAAGCCTTCATTCGTGGAAAAATAAATTTTGTCGGAAATAAAAACGGAAGTGACGGCGATGTTTTTCGTTTCCTGAATTTGCCGATAAACTTTTCCGTCGAAAACATACGCGCCTTTTTCGGTTCCGATCCAGAGTTTGCCGTTTTCATCGGTTTCGAGCGCGAGAATTTTCTGCGTTTCTTCCGCATCAAACAAAATTGTCTGCACACGTTTTCCGTCAAATTTAGCCAAACCATTGTCGGTTCCGAACCATAAAATCCCGTCGGAAGTTTGCGCGATCGCACGAACATTGTCGGACGGCAGACCGTTAAAAATCGTCACCGCGCCCCATTGATGAAAATTTTGAACGGGTTCGATTTCCTGCGGAAAAATTTTTGCGGAGAATAAAAAAGCAAAAGTAAAAAGTAGAAAAATATGGACGAATTTTGTCGTGAATATTTTTTTCAACTTTTCATTTTTCATTTTTAACTTTTAATACTTCAGCTTTTTTCTTCTTTAAATTTGCGGCGGTCGCGCGTCAGCCAATCTTTGAGTTCGGTTTCCGATTTTTCGAGTTCGTCGGCATTTATCAAACCGCGTTTCAAGGCTTCGCAAAAAGCTCGTGTGCGCGGGTTATAGGCGAGTTTGTCGTAAGTTTCGTCTTCGGTTCCGGCAGAATGTTCGGGAAAAAGTTTTTCGTAAAGCGTCGCCAGACGGCTTTCAACGCCGCGCAAACTCAAGCTGCATTTTCGCGCAATTGCCCAATTTGAAAGTCCCAAAGCCAGAAAACGCAACGCTTCCGTTTCAAATTCCGTCAACAGCGGACGCTGAAAAGAATCCTTAAAAAGCGGATCGATCATATCCGCGCCGTCTTCCAAAACGGCGGCGACGAAACGCAGAAAACGCGATTCGGGATTGTTTTTGTGGATAAATCCGTAAGTCGGCTGCGGCGTGGTCGAGCGGACGATTTTGCGGATTTCGTTGATGTAAATTTCGTGCGGAAACTGCGTCCAGAAAATAATCCGCGTTTTCGGCAATTCGCGCCAGATCGCGCGCGCCGCTTTCACACCCGAAAGTTTCGGCATTTGAATGTCGAGAATGCAGAGCGTCGGACGATTTTCGAGCGTCATTTTAACCGCCGCTTCGCCGTCTTCGGCTTCAAAGATCGGCGTGTGCGCGGCGAATTCTTTTGTCAGCAATTCGCTCAAATAATGACGCTGCGCGTTGTTGTCTTCGGCGATCAAGATCGGCATAAATTTTTGTTAAACGGCAACGGGCGCGGCGATTTTTCCGTGTGATTTGTAGCCGACGAGATTTAAATTTTCGTATTTGAAATCGATTAAACCTTGCAAACCTTTTAGATTTTCTGCATTGACTAATTCCAATTTCGGAAGCGACAAAGGTTCCCGTTTCAGCAATTCTTCGACCTGTTCCAAATGATTCAAGTAAATATGCAAATCGCCGAAAGTGTGTATAAATTCGCCGACTTCCAAGCCGCAAACGTGTGCGATCATCTGCGTTAAAAGCGCGTAGGAAGAAATGTTGAATGGAACGCCGAGAAATGCGTCTGCGCTTCGCTGGTAAAGCTGGCAATGCAATGTTTTTTCGTTTTCAACCTTAAACTGAAAAAGCGTGTGACACGGCGGAAGATCGACCTTTACGGCAGTTTCGGGATTCCAACCGGAAACGATCAAACGGCGTGAATTCGGATTCGTTTCGATCTGTTTTATTAAATCGGCGATTTGGTCGAAACCGTTCATTTCAGGATAATTGCCGCCGAAACTTCGCCATAAATAACCGTAAATCGGACCGAGATCGCCTTCTTCGCGTCCGAATCGTGAAGTGTGTTCTTCGTCAGCCCATTCAGCCCAAATATCGACGCCGCGCGCTTGCAGATTTTTCTCGTTCGTATCGCCGCTCAAAAACCAGAAAAGTTCTTCGGCAACCCAACGAAAAGGCACACGTTTTGTTGTCACAATTGGAAATCCTTCGCGCAGATCGTAACGCGTTTGATAGCCGAAAACCGAAATCGTTCCCACACCAGTTCTGTCTTCGTGACGCGTTCCGTCGGCTAAAATATGTTTGAGAAGTTCTTGATATTGTTTCATTTTTCTAAGTCGTCGATTTGCAAAATGATCGGCGAAGCACCGGTCGCAAAAAGTTTTTCGATCGTTCCAATCACTTCTTCAAAATTAACCGAAAGAGGCATTTTTACAAAAACCGTTTTTTCAACTTCGTTCGTCCCTTCACGAAAAATTCCATTCTCTTCTCTTTCCTTGAAGATTTGTTTCATCTTATCGGTCAGCGGAAAAATATTTTCAAAATTACCGAAAGGCTCGTTATTTAAAGTAAATTTTCGGTCATTTTTCAAATAAACCAACAATGTCAGCGGATTTGGTCGCCAAATGACATTCGGATTATCAACAGGTTTTTGCGGAATTGCGGCGTAAAGATTGTCGGATATTTGAAGTTTTATTTTTTGCGTCGGTGAAACTCTGACCGATTTGATAACTTTAACAATTTCTTCAAATCTTAATAATCGATCCGCTTTAACAATAATAATCGGCTCAAGCGCAGATTTTGTTTTGCTTTGAGATTTTGCGTTTTGGAGATTTGAAAACGACAAGAAAAACTCATTCAAAGTTTCAGTTTTAGAAGAATTTGTAACATATTCGGAATCTTCTTTTTTTTGAATTTTTAGTGTAATATCCGAATCTCTGTCGATCTGTATGACAAAAGCAAAGTCTTTTATTTCGGGCATTTCTTGAAATTCAAATTGAAATGACTGTGTTTTGATCTTTTTTGGTTTCTTTTTGGTTTGAGCAAATCCGTTGAAAGAAAGAAACAAAACCGTTACGCAAAAACTTATTATAAAATGCTTTAACTTCAAAATGTTTTCTCCTCGATCTTCATTTGTGCTAATTTGTTCATAAAGTTACCATATTTGATTGGAATTCCGTAAATTATGCCTAACAAATTAGAAGTCAGCTTTAATTCGCCGCAATGCGGTTGGATGTCGGTCGGTTTTGACGACGGAGAAAACGAATTTCATACGACGACGGCGCACACGCCGCATTCGCATGCGCTTTCGGAAATTTTGCGAGGTCTTTCGTCGTTTCTGCAATCTGAAAGCGAAAAAAATGAATTTGACGTTGCGTGGAGCCGAAATCCCGAAGAATACAAATTGTTTTTCGTGCGTAACGGCTACAACGTATTTTTTCAGGTCGTCCAATATTTGCCGAACACAGAAGAAAATACCGAAGGCGAAATAGTTTTTTCGCACAACGGACTCGTCAAAGACTTTTGCGAGGCGTTTTATCAAACTTTTGCGCAGCTTTACGAAGACCGCGAAACCGATGAATTTGAATTCAATTGGCGGCAGCCGTTTCCGTTTGATGAATTTACGAATTTTCAGGAAAACCTAAAAAACTATGGACAATAAAATCCGCTGTCAAAGTTGCGGAATGCCGCTTTCAAAGGAATTCGGCAATCTCGGCACAAATTCCGACGGTTCGCAAACGGAAGAATTTTGTATTTTTTGTTTCAAAAACGGCGCATTTACAAAACCCGATCAAACGATGGAAGAAATGATCCGAAGTTCGATCGAAAATATGACTGAGGATTTACAAATGCCGCTCGAGCAAGCAACGCATTTGGCGAATACTTTTATTCCGACTTTACGTCGTTGGCAATAAATTTCGCATTTTACAAATAATTAATGAAGGAAAAACTTTTAGATTTACTGGCTTGTCCATCTTGTGGCGGCGATATTTTGTTGGCGTATGCGAGCAAATACGAGGACAAGGAAATAATGGAAGCCGTGCTTTCGTGCCGCAAATGTTCGCGCGAATATAAAGTCGTTCGCGGCGTTCCGCGTTTTGCGGATTTGGACAAGATCGAGCAGGATAAAGCCGAAACCGCCGAAAATTTCGGTTGGCAATGGACGCATTTTACGCAGGAAGACAAAAAATACGCCGAACAATTTTTGGGTTGGCTGCAACCGGTCAAACCCGACTTTTTCAAAGATAAACTCGTTATCGAAGGCGGTTGCGGAAAAGGTCGTCATACTAGTTTGGCAGCAGAATGGGGCGCGAAAGAAATCGTCGGAATCGACTTAAGCGCAGCGGTCGAATCGGCGTTTCAGGCAACGAAACACTTGCCGAACGCGCACATCGTCCAAGCCGATATTTTCAAGCTTCCTTTCAAAAAAGCATTCGATTACGCGTTCTCGGTCGGAGTTTTGCATCACACGCCCGATCCGAAAAAGTCTTTCGTATCGCTTGCCTCGAAAGTGAAAAAAGGCGGACATATTTCCGCTTGGATTTACGGCGCGGAAAACAACGAATGGATCACGCGCTACGTCAATCCAATCCGCGAAGGTTTCACGTCGAAAATAAATCAGCCGACGCTTTACCAGCTTTCAAAACTTCCGACGCTCGGCGTTTTTCTGGCTTCAAAATTAATTTACAAACCCGCGAATGCCGTTTCAAAACCGATCGCCAAACGTCTTTTTTACAACGATTACTTGAATCATCTTGGCACCTTTGGCTGGCGCGAACAGCACAATATCGTTTTCGATCACTTGGTTGCGCCGACCGCTTTTTACATTTCAAAAGACGATTTTGAAACTTGGTGGAATGATGTAAACGCCGAAAATGTCGAAATAATCTGGCATAATCAAAATTCGTGGTGCGGATTCGGGAAGATTGGTTGAAACAACGATTAACGCAGATTATCACGGATTATTACAGAAAAATGCAGTAATTATTTAAAATCAAATCTGTTTAAATCCGCGTTAATCGTTGTTTCAAAATAAAACTATGAAATTTGACAGCAAAGTTGAAACAAAATATCGTAACGCGATCGAAGAAGCGGTTGAAACTATTCTCGAACGCGGTAATAAACAACAGAAAAACGTCGCAAAACTTGCAAAGGAAAGCGATTTGCTGATTCGTTTTGTGCCGCTCGATGAAATAGGCGTTTCGGGCGTGACGGGCGTGATCGATAACAATAAAACCAACGCACGCATCAAAAACGAAACGCTCGACATCGTGGAAGCCTTAGGCGAAATTTACATAACTTTTTCCGATTGGTGTTTGGACGTTGCCGGACAACGCGGCTGTCAAGGAACTTTTGTGCACGAAGGGCTTCACGCTTACGATTTTGCGAAAATCATTTCGACATTTTCAAAAGCCGAAGAAGAACCCGAAAATATTTACGACCTGACGCTTTACGAATTAGAACATCGTGCCGCCGTCACGTCCGGCGATTATCTCGTCCGCATCGGCAAACCGGATTTTATCGATGACGGTTTGCAACTAAATTTAGTTTCATTAGATAAAGACGGAAAACCTTTTGTCGATATGGAAGGCATTAAAATCCGTATGCAAAACGGTTACGGCTTGAACGAATCGGAACAAGGCGTAATTATCAGCAAAATGCTCGGCTTAAAACCGCGTAAAGAAGGTTTTTTCAGCAAACTTTTCGGTTGATTTGTTATAATCTCAAAGGCAGTTTTTTATGAGTGCAACGCTTTCAAAAGAAATGGAACAGCATACTTACGGCATTATGAACGATGTCGAAGGTAAGCATTGGTGGTTTGTCGGTCGGCGCGCGATTTTGGAGAGTTTTTTACAAAATATTGTTTCCCAAATCCCGAATCCGAAATCCCAAATCCGAATTTTGGACGTTGGTTGCGGAACAGGCGCGAATCTCGAAATGCTTGCGCAATTCGGCACGTCCGAAGGCGTTGACGTTTCCGATGATGCGCTCGAATTTTGCCGTAAAAAAGGCTTGAAAGTTCACAAAGGTCTGGCGGAAAGCTTGCCGTTTGAAGATGAAAGTTTTGATCTCGTCACTGCGCTCGATGTTGTCGAACACTTGGACGACGACGTTGCCGGACTCAAAGAAATGCACCGAATTTTAAAGAAAGACGGAAAAACTTTGATTTTCGTGCCCGCTTTTATGTGGCTTTGGGGCGTGCAGGACGACATTTCTAATCACCGAATCCGCTACACGAAAAAACAGATCGTCGAAAGATTGGAAAAAGCAGGTTTTACGATCGAACGAGCAACTTACGCGAATTGGACGTTTTTCGCGCCGATTCTCGCAGGCAGAACTTTGATGAAAATTACGGGCATCAAACCCGAATCCGAAAACAACGTCAATGTTTCCGCGCTGAATGGAATTTTCGGAAAAATTTTCAGTTCGGAAAAGCTCTGGCTGAAAAATTTCGACTTTCCTTTCGGCGTTTCAATCATCATAACTGCAAGAAAAAATTAAATTTAATTTATCCCATATCGGTTTCAGCCATACGAAATCGGTTCATAAAATTTCTGAAACTCGTTTTGCCGTAAAATTCAAAACGAGTTTCTTTTTTGTTTTTATGCAAAGTTAAGTTTTGCTATTTCAAAAGTTCGCCAAGATTTGTAAATCCTTTCAGCATTCAAATTACAAAACTTTACAAAAGTTCAGGCTACTTGGCACAAGTCTTGCGAATTTACCGTTTCAACACAACAGAAAAGTTCTTTGTGTAATAAAAAAGCACAATTTTTGAAAGAAAATCGTGCAGAAAATTACGAACTAAAGGGAGAAATTATGAAATATTTAGTAAAAGCAGGATTTTTAGCGTTGGCGGTCGGATTTATTTTTATCGGCGCAGATACGGTTAATGCACAGAGAAATCGTGAAGCGCGGCGCGAATATCGTCAAGATGTGCGTGAAGCGCGGAGAGATTATCAAAGACGTGCAAGCCAAGGAAATTACCGCAAGGCGCGTCGTGAATATCGTGAGGACATCCGCGATGCAAGACGCGATTACCGCCGCAGCAATCGCGGAAATATAAGCCGTGACAGAATGTGGAATAATCGCCGTTACAATACGAATCGCCGCGTTTATCCTGCAAACAACGGTCGTTACATTTACAGAAACGGTCGCGTTTACCGCAGATGGTAATATTATTAAATTAATCAGTTAAAAAAGTCGTGTTTTTTTAAGCGCGGCTTTTTTATTTTTAAAGTGTTTGCCGTTAAAATTAGCGCAATGGAAAAAACGGAAGATTTTTATTGCGAGCAGGTTTTGAGCGGAAAAACCGAGGTTAAAAAGATTCTCGAAACCGAAAATGTTTTGGCTTTTTATCACACGCGTCCTTTTTGGGAAATTCATATCGTCGTCATTCCAAAACGCCATATTTCCTCGCTTTTAACGGTTGGCGAAACGGAAACCGAAATCTTTTTAGAACTTTTCGACGTGATCAAAAAAGTCTCCGCCAATGTAGTTGAAAATCACGGTGCGGCGCGTGTTTTGACCAATCTCGGAAAATATCAGGAATCGAAACATCTCCATTTTCACATCAATTCCGGCGGACAGATTCGCCCCGACAACAAAGTGTGAGAAATTCCTTGCTGTATTTTTTCTATAGAAAGAAGTAAATTATTAAATTTGCCGAGTAGGAAAAAATGATTTCAGCACAACCCGAAAAAACCAATCAATCGAAACCCGAAACCGCGCCCGAACTTTCGCTTTTTTTGCCCGTTTTGAACGAAGAAGACAATCTGCGTCCGATGCACACGAAAATTCAGGAAGCTTTGAAAGAACTGAACAAAACGGCGGAAGTCATTTACGTTGATGATGGTTCGACCGACAAATCTTTGCAGATTTTACGCGAAATTGCATCGGAAGATTCGCGCGTCCGCGTGATTTCCTTACGCCGAAATTACGGACAAACTGCCGCGATGAGTGCGGGAATCGATGCCGCAAAAGGCGAAATTTTGATTCCGATGGACGCCGATCTGCAAAACGATCCGAAAGATATTGCGCGGCTTTTGGAAAAACTGAACGAAGGTTTCGACGTCGTTTCCGGCTGGCGCAAAAACCGTAAAGATAAACTCATTATGCGGAAAATTCCTTCGTGGATCGCCAATTCGGTAATTTCAAAGATCGGCGGCGTTCCGCTTCACGATTACGGATGTTCTTTAAAAGCCTATCGCCGCGACGTGATCCAAGACGTAAAACTTTACGGCGAAATGCACCGTTTTATTCCGATCTATGCAAGTTGGGCAGGCGCACGCGTCACGGAAATTCCGGTCGATCATCACGCACGGACAATGGGCAAATCGAAATACGGAATCTCGCGCACGATCAAAGTCATTTTCGATCTGATGACGATCAAATTTATGGCTTCGTATCAGACGAAACCGATCTACGTTTTCGGAACATTCGGAATGATCGCTTTTTTTCTTTCGATTTTAGCGGGACTTTGGGCATTCGTGCTGAAATTCGGTTACGGCACATCGTTCATTTTAACGCCGCTTCCCGTCATCGCCGTCGTAATGCTCGCAATCTCGATGCAGTTCATTTTAATGGGGTTACTCGCCGAAATGCTCGTGCGAACCTATCACGAATCGCAAGACAAAGCGATCTACGCCGTGCGCGAGAAGATTGGTTTTGAAAATGATAAGTAACTACTTTGAAAGGCTTACTAATTCAGCATTAGGAGAGTTATTTTGCACAGAATTGATAGTTTTTTCCATAGACTCAATTGAAGAAAACATCTCACTTCTACCTAGTTCCAATCCATTGTTAGCTTTTAGTATGAAATAAGGGTTGCCCTTTGATGATGTTCTTTTTTCAAAAAAACTTAGATTAGATGCATTTTTTCTTACAGATTCAATTACCTGATTAACTCCTTCAAGGGTTTCATATAATTCGCTACTTAATATGATCTGACCATTACTAGCCTTTAAATTAAAATAATATTTGCCATTTCCAGTTTTTTTGATCTCGAATTTTCCAGCCATTTTATATCCTTTTTTTTTTACTACTTATTTCTGCTAAGATATTTTACTCAAATCTTTACTTATTTTCTACAAATTTATGCCATCTAAATCTTTTGCAAACTTTCTGATTCACTTAGATGATGTAACTAAATTAACAGAAGCCCACAATTTATTTAGTCGAGGAACTCGTGGACGGAAGCAGTTAGGTTATATTACTCGAAGCGGCATTGTCATGCTTTCGGCTGCTTGGGAAAGATACAATGAAGATTTACTTTTAGAATGTATTAAATTTATTGCACACAACATCTCTGATGCTACAGTTTTACCTGAAGATATTAGAAGAACATTAAGTCATCGTATAAAAAACGATAAGCATGAACTAAAACCAATTGAGTTAACAGGTAACGGCTGGAAAAAAGTCTGGTTTGATTATGCTCAAGAAAAAGTTTTAAATCTGCATAATCCTAAAAGTGTCGAGCTTGATAAACTATTCAAGGAATACCTAGGTTTGGATAATCCAAATTATTCTAAACTCTGGCTGAAAAACTCGGTGTTGAAGGTTGATAAATTTATTGAAACACGTGGAGCAGTTGCTCATCGTGGAAGAGATATAGATTATGTCAGATTCAACTTTCTACAACAGCAAATTGAATTAATTAGACTTAACACAATTCAGATTGATAGTGAAATTGCCAATTATTTACAAAATTTAACGAAAGTCGCTCATACTCCATGGGACACTGTATATCAGCAAACTCTTCAAACATTTAAAAAAGAACTGAAATTACAAGGATTAAATCTTAAAAAATTTTTGGAAGATTAATAAAAGCTTTACAAAATTAATATTTTATGTGCGGAATTGCAGGTTGGATAAATTTAGAAAATAAACTTTCGCAAAATCACAGCGAAGCCGTTTTGCATTCGATGTGCGAGCGGATGAAGCATCGCGGACCGGATTCGGAAGGTTTGTGGACGGATGAAACGGTTGCACTCGGGATGCGACGGCTTTCGGTGATTGATTTGCATACGGGCGAGCAACCCGTTTATTCGGAAGACAAATCAATCGTCGTAATGATGAACGGCGAGCTTTATAATTACCGCGAAGTCCGCGCCGAGTTGGAAAAGCGCGGACATAAATTTGTGACAAGCTCCGATACCGAGATTTTGCCGCATCTTTACGAAGAATATGGCGACGCGATGCTCGAACATATCAACGGAATGTTTGCGTTTGCGCTTTGGGATAAACGTAAAAAGAAACTCTTAATTGCGCGTGATAAATTCGGCGAAAAACCGCTTTATTACGGCGTGTTTGACGGGAAATTAATTTTTGCTTCCGAATTAAAAGTTTTGCTCGCAAATCCGTCGGTCAAAGGCGAAATTAATCTCAATTCTCTGCGTCAATTTCTTTCGTTCGACTACGTTCCCGCGCCTAATTCTATCTTTCAAGGCATTTCAAAACTTCCCGCCGCGCATTTTCTTTCGGTCGAAAATGGCGAGATAAAAACGCGTAGATATTGGAATCTGACGTGGCAGAAGACCGCGCGTGAGCAAGGGCGGAATGGAAACGCGGCATTTGAAAAATCTGCCGAAGAATTGCGCGAACTTCTCGCCGATGCTGTTCGGATGCGGCTTGTTGCGGATGTTCCGCTCGGAATTCTTTTGTCGGGCGGCATTGATTCTTCGACGGTTGCGGCGTTTGCGACGCAGTTTTCGACCGAGAAAGTTAAGACGTTTTCGATCGGTTTTGAAGAAGATTCGTTTGACGAATCGAAATATGCGCGGCAAGTCGCAAAGCATTTAGATACGGAACATTACGAAGATATTTTGAGCGTCGAAAAGGCGGCGGATTTGATCTCGGAAATCGGTTTGTGGCTCGACGAACCGATGTCTGACAGTTCGCTGATTCCGACGTTTTTGCTGTCGCGGTTTGTCCGAAAATATGTGACGGTCGCACTCGGCGGCGACGGCGGCGACGAGATTTTTGCGGGTTATCCGATGTATTTCGCGCACAAAGTTGCGAAGGCTTACAACACCGTTCCGAGTTTTTTGCGAAACGGTTTGATCGAACCCGTCGTCAACAGCTTGCCCGTTTCGACGAAAAATATGTCTTTCGATTACAAGGCGAAACGCTTTGTCCGCGCATCGAAATACGATCTCGTCACGCGTCATCATTCGTGGTTCGGTTCGTTTTCGATTGACGAGCAAAGCAAGCTTTTATCGAAAGACGTTTTGGCGCAGACTTCAAACGATATTTACAAAGGCGCGAAAGATTTGCTTGAAATTTGCGATGCGGAAAACGACATTGAAAAAATGCAGTTTCTCGACATCAATTTTTATATGGCGGAAGACATTTTGACAAAGGTTGACCGCGCTTCGATGGCGGTTTCGCTCGAAACTCGCGCGCCTTTTCTCGATCCTCGCGTCGCGCAGTTTGCCGCGCAATTGCCGATCGAATACAAACTCAAAGGCAACAAAGGCAAATATATTTTGAAAAAGGCGGTCGAACCGCTTTTGCCGAAAGAGATTTTACAGCGTCCGAAAAAAGGTTTCGGCATCCCGATTGCCGATTGGCTGAAAGGTCGCTTGAATCCGCTGATGCACGAAATACTCGACGCGAAACGAGTAAAAGAACAAGGTTTATTCGACGCGGATTTCGTTCAGAAACTCATCAAAGAACACGAAACAAACGCCGCTTCGCATCACAAACAGCTTTGGACGCTGCTCGTCTTTCAGCTTTGGCAGGAAAACTTTTTGAGA
>DAITPE010000008.1:0-24702 GCA_036833775.1 Pyrinomonadaceae bacterium
CCTTCTTCGCCCGCCGCACGAATCGCATCTTCCAAAGCTTTTGAATAAAGAGTCGAACCCCAACTTGCGTTGATAACGCGAACGTTCACACCGTTTCTTTTGCGGTCGATCGCATAATTAATCGCTTCGATCGCGTCTTTCGTCGTGCCGAAACCGCCGCGTCCCATAAATTTGAGCGGCATAATTTGGACGTTCCAATTGATTCCGGTAATTCCTTCGTCGTTGTTGCCTTCCGCGCCGATGATTCCCGCGCAATGCGTTCCGTGTCCGTTGTCATCCATCGGATCGGATTGATTGTCGGCGGCGTTAAAGCCTTTGTAATCATTAACTACGCCGAGTTCGTCATCTTTATATTGCGGAATGCTTTCGGGACGAAACCAAATATTTCCGACGAGATCGGGATGCGTGTAATCAACTCCGCTGTCTAAAACGGCAACGACAACTTTGTCGCTTCCCTGCGTTTTCAGCCAAGCTTTGAGTGCGCCGATGTCGGCATTTTTCTTGCCGCCGTTTTGTCCGAGATTACTCAAAGCCCATTGTTCGGCAAATTTCGGATCGTTCGGCTGAATTTCTTCGTTCGATTCGCGCTGAAGCAAATCTTTCGGTGCAGTTGTCGGCACCGGATCGTCAAATTTAATTTGAAAATTGGGTTCTGCATATTCAACGAGATCGCTCATCGCTTTATATTGAGCGGCAACCGTTTCGGCGTCTGCATTGTCGAGATCGTCGATCGAAACCAGACCTTTGACCGATTCGATTTCGTCTTCGACGCGGTCGTTATTTTTCGCCGCGATCTTTTTGATTTCCGCCAAACTCACGTTCGGACGAAATCTGACGTTTACTTCGGGAATGCCTTCTTCATTCGAACGCTTAACCGCCGTTGGTTTCGACGCAGTTTTTACTTTCTCGCTCGGAGCCGGAACCGACACCCGCAAAGATTTTTCCCAACGGCTGATCTGTCCTAAAACCGCCGCAAATGTGATAACGATAACGGCGATGCCAAGATGTATCCAAAAATTATTTCGATTCATTTTTCAAGCTCCTAATACTCAATTGAAAAATTACCCTTATTTCACGAAACAACGATATGATTTGTTCCTTTAAAATTATACAAACGAAGACTGTATTTATCGGCGCGGTATTCGTAATTGCTGCCGTCGGCAGAAAGAATTATTTTCCAGCCGCTCGCAATCATTTGCGCCGACATTTCATCTTCGACAGGTGCGCCGAGCGACATATCGGGAAAATCAGTTTCGGAAACGGAAACTTCCTTTATTTCGCCTTCACTAATGCCTAAACGCTGAGCTAAATCTTGCTTAGCTCGTTCGGTTGCACTTGTTTGATTGAAACTCATTTATTTTATCGGTTGATCGCAGAAGTAATTTTGCGCTTATTTCGCCGATTAGTCAACGCAATAATTTTCCGAAAAAAGTTTTCCACAGGTGGAAAACTTTTTAGGATTTTGTGCAAAACTCGTTTCTGCAATAATTTAAATACCAAACTCCTCAAGTAAAAATTTAAAAGCCGAAATTTCAATAAATTTTGCTTTCACATTTCAAGAACGATTTGAATTTGAAAATGTTGCCGAATAAAGCGATTTTAGTTTTATTTCGTAAGTTTTTTCAACGTCAAAAGCCGCACGAGTTCGATCAACGCGGGAACGATAAAAACGGCGCAGGCGATTCCCAAAATCATTCCTGTAATAAAACGCGATAAATGCGTATTTTCCCAAATCCCGAAAACGCCGAGTGACCAATCGATCCCGATCGGAATCAAAGCCAAAAACAACCAAAATCGCGGCAAAGGCTCGATTTCTTCGACTTTTCTCATTAACGGATAAATTAGAAATCCGAAAAAAAGTCCGAAATAAACACCGAAACAACGCGCACAAACGGCGAATTGATGTTCGTGAAAATGAAATGAGCGTTCGGACATTTGATGACACAAATAACTGAAAAATTTATAGATCGGCGCGGAAATCTGCGTCCAATTATTTTCTTGTGCAAACGGCGCGAAAATTATCAGAAAAACCCACAGAAAAACGACAAGCGCAGAAATCGTCCAAACTTTCCACGCTTGTTTTCTAAATTTTTCACCGATTTTTAACGGCTGATAATTTTCGATTGCTTCGGGCATTTAAGAATTTGCCTGCGAAAAGAACGAAAGAAACGAAAAAGTTAATTGTAAATGGTTAGTCGTTAATTGAAAGACAGCAATAATTTATTGTGAACAATTAACAGTAAACTATCTTTCGTTCTTTTCGTTTCTTTCGCAGGCTAAAAAAATTAGAAACGAATGACGGCATCAGGTCCGCCTTCGACGTGAACCGTGTCAACGAAACGAATGCTTTTCGAATCGGTCGTCATCACGACGGAATGCGTGCGTTTTCCGGCTCCGAAAAAACGAACGCCGCGCAATAATGCGCCGTCAGTCACGCCGGTTGCGGCAAAAATAATCTTTTTACCCGGCGCAAGATCGTTCGTGTCGTAAATTTTGTCGGGATCGGTAATTCCCATTTTTTTCATACGTTTCATAACTTCCGTCATCGGCGGAACTTTCGATTTATCGACGCCCAATCTTTCTGGATCGAAAACGAGTTTCGCTTGGATTTCGCCGTTCAAACATTTCATCGCCGCCGCCGTGATAACGCCTTCGGGCGCACCGCCGATTCCCATCAGCGCGTGAATGTTCGTTCCCGCAACTGCGGCTGAAATTCCCGCCGAAAGATCGCCGTCCGAGATCAGACGAATTCTTGCACCAGCCGCACGAACATCCTGCACGAGCTGGCGATGACGCGGACGGTCGAGACACATCACGGTCAGATCGTCGATGTCGCGTCCTAAACGCCTCGCGATATTTTTCAGATTGTCTTTGACCGGCGCGTCAATATCGACCGCGCCTCGGCAACTTGGTCCGACCACGATCTTATCCATGTAAATGTCGGGAGCATTCAATAAACCGCCGCGTTCCGCCGCCGCCAAAACCGCAATCGCATTATTTGCGCCGAGTGCGCAAAGATTCGTGCCTTCGAGCGGATCGACGGCAATATCGACTTCGGGAAAATCGGCTTTTGCTTCATCCGAAAATGCGCCGCCGCCGACTTCTTCGCCGATGTAGAGCATCGGTGCTTCGTCGCGTTCGCCTTCGCCGATCACGATGCGTCCGCGCATCGGAACCGTGTCCATCACTTCGCGCATCGCTTCGACGGCGACGTGATCCGAATGTTTGCGGTCGCCTTGTCCCATCGTGCGCGCCGATTCGATCGCCGCTGCTTCCGTTACCCGTAAAAAATCCAATGCCAAGTCGCGTTCTGCTTTCAAAGTTTTCATTATATTAGTATAAATAAAGTTCTAAATTTTTGGTTTTGACAACGAAGAAATTTTATCACTTGTCCAACCACATTTGACAAGTTATGCTTACAGTATTACGTTTTTATTTTGATTTTTAGGATGAATCTAAGGAGATTTACGAAATAAATGGCATATATTGTTACCGAACCTTGTGTAGATTGTAAATATACTGACTGCGCGGCGGTTTGTCCCGTCGAGGCTTTTCACGAACTGCCCGACAAACTTTTGATCAATCCCGATACTTGTATCGATTGCGACGCGTGTTTGCCGGAATGTCCGGTCGAAGCGATTTTCTCGGATATGTCGATTCCCGAAGAATATATGAATTGGCTCGAGATCAATCAGGAAGCGGAAAATTATCCGATCATCAGCACGAAACAACCTGCGCTTTACGGCTCGAATTGTAAAGGTCAGCCCGAATAATTATTTATATTTTTTTACGAGAAAAGGCGGAGAAATCCGCCCTTTTTTCTTTAAATTCCGTCTTTTTCCCGCAAATCAACGATTTTTCCGTTCATTTTGTCCGAAATTTCTTGTATTTTTCGGCGATTTCGGCTAAAAATTAATTTGTCTTGCTTTTTTGAATTGCCGAGACAAACCGCGTCCATTACCAATTTTCGATTTAGAAATTTCAAATTTTGACGGATAAACCGCAAAGTTTTTTCCGATTCCGCTTTTGCCGTTAATATCTTTTCAAATTACCCAAACTGCAAATCGAGTTTTTTCCACGGAGACCTAACTTTACTAATTTGTCCTATTTGTGCGAAACTACATCGAAAAATCGAAAACTTAAAGTTTTATCCAATCGGCAATTTATTCCTAAAAAAAGGAATAATATGTTGTTTGTGTCTATATAAACTTTAATTTTTCAAATTCGTCCCCTAAAACGATGGAACTACTATTGGAAGAAATCATTACCGTTGTGCCTAAACAAACGAAAAACGGCGCAGGAAACAATCGCGGACAGAAAGTTCTCGTGCTTTTCGGCACGCGTCCCGAAGTTATCAAACTTTCGCCCGTGATTCACCAATTGAAAAAACGTAAATTCGAGATCGTTATCGTTTCTTCCAGCCAGCATAAAGATTTGCTCGAACCGTTTCTCGATCTTTTGAAAATAAAAGCCGATTACGATTTGCAGATAATGACCGACAATCAAACGCCGAACGAAGTTTGCGCGCGTGTGATGTTGAGTTTGGACAAAATTCTGCACATCGAAAAGCCGAATCTGATCTTGGTGCAAGGCGATACGACGACTGCGCTTGCCGGAGCGATTGCGGGATTTAACCGCAAAATTCCGGTCGGACACGTCGAAGCCGGACTTCGTTCGGGAAATCTGCACAGCCCGTTTCCCGAAGAATTCAACCGTCGTCTTATTTCGCAGATGGCAACGTATCATTTTGCCGCGACCGAACGCAATCGTCACAGTCTGCTTGCCGAAGGCGTTTCGATGGAAAACATACACGTCACGGGAAATACGGTCGTTGACGCGCTGAATTTCGTTTTGAAAAACTTCGATCCGAGCGATGAAATAGAAACGCTAATTGCGCGCACGACGAAATTCAAACGCATTTTGCTGACAACGCATCGGCGCGAAAGTTTCGGCGCGAAAATGCGGAATAATCTAAAGGTTTTAGCCGATTTTGTCGAAAAGCATAAAGATGTGTGTTTGATATTTCCGGTTCATTTGAATCCGAACGTGCGCCGCGCCACGCGCGATATTCTGGCAAGACGCGAACGAATTTTCCTGCTCGATCCGCTCGATTACATTGATTTCGTCAGTTTGATGAAAGAATCTTGGCTGATCGTTTCGGATTCGGGCGGCGTGCAGGAAGAAGCGCCGAGTCTCGGCAAACCGCTTTTGATTCTCCGGGAAAATACCGAACGCCCCGAAGCCGTCCGCTCGATGATCGCCAAACTCGTCGGCGGAAATCCCGAAGTTCTTCGAAAAATGTTGGAAGAAAACTATTCACTTCAAACGTGGATAAAAAATGTCAAGCAGGTAGAAAATCCTTTCGGCGACGGCAAAGCCGCGAAACGGATCGTGAGGGTTTTGGAAAAAGAGTTTCCCGCGAAAGCGTTGAAACGGGCAGTCAGCAGTAAAGCAGAAGTTTAAGATTTAATGATTCCCCCAAATAAAAAACATCTCTTGACCGTTCTGGTTGAAGACTATTTCCACGTCGGCGCGTTCGAAAATCTCATTCAACAGCGAAATTGGACGAATTTTGAACCGCGTTACGAGAAAAATACGCGCAAAACTCTCGATCTGCTCGATGAATTCAATGCAAAAGCGACGTTTTTCGTGCTTGGCTGGATTGCCGAGCAAAATCCGAAATTGATCCGTGAAATCGTTTCGCGTGGTCACGAAGTCGCATCGCGCGGATTTTACCACCGCAGTTTGAAAAATCTCACGAACGAAGAATTCCGCGAAGATTTGCGCCGCACGAACCGCGTTTTGGAAGATGCAGGCGGGCAGAAAATTATCGGTTATCGTTCGGCTGAAAAGCTTTCCTACGAAAAAGATTCTTGGATATTCGACGTTTTGGCGGAAGAAGGTTTTGTTTACGACGCTTCGTTTCTGCCTACGCAAAAGAGCGAAAAACAAAAGCGTTTTGCGCATCAGGTTCACACGAGCGGCAAAGCAGTTTGGGAATTTCCATATTCGACGCGCAACGTCGGACTCGGACTTCTTCCTATTTCGGGCGGAAATTATTTTCGGCAGATTCCATACACATTGATGCGCCACGCCGTCCGCGATTGGACGGAAAGATATTCGGAGCCTTTCGTTTTGTATTTCCACGTTTGGGAAATGGACCCCGAACAGCCGCGCATCAACGCCGCTTCGAATATCAACCGCATTCGTCATTACCGCAAGCTCGACAAAATGGAATGGATCATCCGCGAAAACCTGAAGAAATACAGTTTTTCCGATGCGGCGGATTATCTCGGATTGAAAGACGAGCTCCAAGTCCAAAGTCCAAAGTCCAAAGTCCAAAGTCCAATTTCTCAAATCCGAAATCCGAAATCCGAAATCCAAAATCCGATCTCGGTTGTCATTCCGTGTTACAACGAAGAAGCGTCTTTGCCGTATCTTTCGAACACTTTGCGAAGCGTCGAAGCCGAACTCAACGAAAATGGTTATCAGCCCGAATTTCTTTTCGTCAATGATTGTTCGACCGATAAGACGCTCGAAAAACTCGGCGAGCTTTTCGGGAAAAAAGAAAACGTCCGCATTATCGAACACGAAACGAATCAAGGCGTGGCGGCGGGAATTATGACGGGCATCAAAGCGGCGCAGAACGAAGTCGTCTGTTCGATGGACTGCGACTGCACTTACGACCCGCACGAACTCGTCAAGATGCTTCCGTTGATGACGGAAGAGATCGACCTCGTGACCGCTTCGCCGTATCACAAAAAGGGCGGCGTGCGTAATGTTCCCGAATGGCGTTTGTTCTTATCGAAAGGCGCGTCGTGGCTTTATCGCCGCACTTTGCGCGCCAAACTTTCGACCTATACGAGCTGTTTCCGCGTTTACCGTCGCTCTTCGGTGATCGATCTGCCGACGGAAGAAAAAGGATTCTTGGGCGTTGCCGAATTGCTCGGAAGATTGGATTTGAAAGGCGGCAATATCGTCGAATATCCTGCCGTTCTCGAAGTTCGCCTGTTCGGTTTCTCGAAAATGAAGACCGCGCGAACCATCTTCGGGCATTTAAAACTTCTCTCCAAACTTGCTAAACTACGACTTACCGCTTCGAAAGAAAGTAATTTGCACAAAATACCGCAGAAATCAGTGAAATCGGAAATCGAATAGAACTGTATAACAATCGAAACCGCCTATTTTGCACGGGCGGACAATAATTTTTACAAATAAGTTTTTATGAATCCGCAATTAGAAAAATCAATCGTTAAATTACCATCGGATCAGGACATTTCGGGCAGAACTTTCGGCGCAGAAGAGATTGCCGCCGTCACCGAAGTCTTGCAGTCGGGCGTGCTTATCACGACGAAAGGAAAATACGGCAAGCTGCTCGAAAAAGAATTCGCCGAGAAACTGGGCGTGAAGTATGCTTACGCCTGCAATTCGGGTTCGGCGGCGGTTCATACGGCGATCGCGGCGATAAATCCGAATCCGGGCGACGAAATTATCACGACTTCGATCACGGATATGGGCGCGCTCACGCCGATCATGTTTCAGGGCGCGATTCCGGTCTTTGCCGACGTTGACCCGCAGACATTGAACGTCACGGCGGAAACCATCGAAAAAGTTTTGTCGGACAAAACGAAGGCGATCATCGTTACGCATCTGTTCGGAAACCCTTGTGAAATGGGCGCAATTATGAATCTCGCCGACGAGCGCGGCATTCCCGTCATCGAAGACACGGCGCAATCATTTTTGGCGATGTGCGACGGGAAATACGTCGGCACGATCGGCAAAGTCGGCGCGTTTTCGTTTCAACAGGGCAAACAGATGACGTGCGGCGAAGGCGGCATTGTCGTCACGAACGACGATGAGATCGCGCGTCGGATGTATCTTTTCATCAACAAGGCTTGGGGTTACGGCGATCCGAATCCCGACCATTATTTCGCGTCTTTGAACTACCGAATGACCGAACTGCAAGCCGCCGTTGCTTACGAACAGTTGAAAAAACTCGACTATTCGGTCGCACAGCGTCAGAAGATGGCAAGCTTGCTCGACGAAAAGATTGCCGACATCGAAGGCATCGAAAGCTACAAGCCCGCGCCGGGTTCGACGATGACATATTGGAAATTTTGTTTGAGAGTTGACGACAAATTGATCGAAGACGGCGCGGTCGGACTCGCCAAGGCGTTGAAAACCTACGATGTCGCGAGCGCACCGCGCTACGTCGTCAAGCCCGCCTACAAATGTATGGTCTTCCGCGACCAGAATACGTTCGGCGATTCGCATTATCCGTTCAATTTGGCGCGTCCCGAAGCCGTCGATTACGACGACGCAAACTTCCAGGGCACATTGAAAGGTTTACACGACGTTCTCGTGCTTCCGATCAACGAATGTTACGAAGAACACCACATTAATTTCCTGGCAGATTCGATCCGCGAAGCCGTCGAAGCCGTAAGAAAATAAACAATTATCCACAGATGAACACAGATAAACACAGATTTTCAAAGAAGATTGAATAAAACAATCTATTTGCTTTTATCTGTGTGAATCTGTGTTTATCTGTGGATGAAATTCTTAATAAATTTATGAACAAACTCAAATTTGCATTAATCGGAACAGGCGGAATCGCGCAGACTTACGCGCAGGCGTTTCAGACGAGCGAATTCTGTGAACTGATTGCCGTGGCAGACGTGCGGATTGAAGCCGCGACTGCGTTTGCAGAGCCTTTCGGCGCGAAGGCGTTCGATAATTATCGAACGCTTGCCGAAGAAACCGCGCCGGATGCCGTTATAATTGCCACGCCGCCTGACTCACATCCCGAAATTGCTTCTTTCTTTATGCGGAAAGGCGTTCACGTTCTCTGCGAAAAGCCTCTGTGTCTGTCGGTGACGGAAGCAAACGCGATGATCGAAGAAGCAAATGCGCAGAATGTCGTCTTTACGATGGCAACCAAGTTTCGTTACTGCGAAGATGTCGTCAAGGCAAAGGCGATCATCGCTTCGGGCGTGCTCGGCGAGATAATTCAGTTCGAAAACGCGTTTACTGCCAAAGTCGATATGTCCAGGCGTTGGAACTCGGACAAGAAAACGGCGGGCGGCGGCGTTCTGATCGACAACGGGACGCATTCCGTTGACATCATCCGTTACTTTCTCGGCGCGATCACGGACGTTCTCGCCGTCGAAACGGGTAAGACGCAGGGTTTGGACGTGGACGAAAACGTCAAACTCTTTGCGCGGACGGAAAAAGGCGTTGCCGCGAGCGTCGATCTGACGTGGGGCATCAACAAAGAGCTTCCGCATTTCATCTCCATCTACGGCACGAACGGAACGCTCCACATCGGCTGGCAAACATCGAAATATAAACTGAATTCGTCGCCCGATTGGAACGTCTTCGGCAAAGGTTACGACAAAGTGCAGGCTTTTCGCGCAAAATTGGAAAACTTTCGCAACGCGATCGTCAAGAACGAAGAACTCTTGACGAAACCCGCCGACGCGCTCGCGTCCGTCGAAGTGATCGAAGCCGCATATCGTTCGCTCAATAACAATCTTTGGACAAGCGTCGAAGTATCTACCGAAAGCTCGGCGACTTCGGCGTAAATCTAAGCCTTTAGTTTTTTGAAATATGTCTTATCTCCGCGCAGAGATGTCTTATCGCAAGTCAGAGATGTCTTATCTCCGCTCGGAGAACTCTTATCTCCGTTCGGAGAGGTCTTATCTCCGGTCTGCGAGGTCTTATCGCAAGCCGGAAAGGTCTTATCTCTAAACGGAAAGGTCTTATCTCCACACAGAGATAAGAGTTATTTGCGCGGAGAAGTCTTATAAATTTACGCCGAAGTCTTATAAATTTACGGCGAGGTCTTATAAATTTGTAGCGAGGTCTTATAAATTTGTATCCATAAGACATATTTTGACTGCTGTAAGAACAATATCGTTGAGTGATTGACCAAGAAAATGAAAGAGTCGAGCAAAACCTACAAACTCATCGACGCGGACGGGAAAGTTTACGAAAGCGCGGAAAAAGGCACGTTTGGCGGACACCGCAAAGACAAAATCTACGGCACATTAGACTGCAAAGGCGCGGCGCGTTGGATAGCGAAAGGTCATTACATCAAACAGCGCGTCTTCTTCCTCGACGAACAAACCGCCATCGCCGCAGGTTACAGACCTTGCACGAATTGTTTGCGCGAAGAATACAACGAATGGAAAGCAAATTAAAGTAAATCTTTCAAGTTCGGTCGCTGAAAGCGACAAATAATATAGCATAGGGTGAAATGAGTGAAACGAATGAAACCCTATGTCATTGAAAATTAAACGCCGCTCGCTGAAAGTGAGCAACACCTCGCGCAAATGTTCGACACTTTCAGCGTCGGAAATCCTTTTGCAAGCTTCGTAGGGTTTTCGCTCGTTTCACTCGCTTCACCCTACGCTATAATGTTTGTCACCTTCGGTGACGAGAAATAAATATGCTTTACAAAGAATGGATCGATTTCGTCGTATATCCTTCCAATGCAAATAAAGTGAAAAGTCGTGAAGAAAGACTCAAAACGGATAATGCAGTTTCAGAATTGGAGAATGACAGCGAACTCGGAAAGAAGTTTGGTTTGAGAGTAAGTTGGAATGATTATGCTTTTAGCGAAGATTGTTTTGAAGCAATGTGGATTGACGATGACGGAAACGTAATCATCTGGACGGAAAAACGAGTTTGGTCGCTTCATCGTCGAATAGACGGCAAAGAGAAAATGACATACGTTCCGCGAAATCCTGATTTAACCCTATTATTTTAATCAAATGAAAATAGATGTTTTGATTGAATATGACACAAAACTTTCAGAAGTTAGTTTCAGTTCAAAAGCGACAAATTTTACTCAAACACGCCCTGCGCGAATTGGTGTTTCTCATCCAAAATTTGAAAAATATGAAATAGAAGTAGTTGAATTTGTTGGTGAAGATTGGGAATCTATCAAAAATATTCCAGAGTTGTTCAAGAATAATCCGAAAAGGAAAGATTGGGTTCTTCGTATTGTTAATCCATTTGAATCTTCAACTTTTGAACCTTATGTCCTATTTCGGAGTGTTGACTTCTTTTTAATTTATATTTTAGCAAAGTTTTATCCGAAGACATGGACTTGGAGAAGAATCATTCCATGGCTGAATAAATATGAGATAAGTCTGAAAATTCCTGATTACAAATTTTTTAACACACGAAAGAAATTAGAATTTGAAAAACTTTTGCACAAAACATATAAAGACGTATCCTTTTTAAGTTAAATAATTATGAGCATTAAAATTCATCCAACCGCAATAATCGAAGAAAACGTAACAATCGGCGAAGGCACGAGCGTTTGGGACAATGTGCATATACGTCACGGCGCGGAGATCGGCGAAGAATGTATCGTCGGCGAAAAGACTTATATCGCGTATGACGTGAAGATCGGCAATCGCGTGAAGATCAACGCGATGGTTTACATCTGCGCCGAAGTCACCATCGAAGACGGCGTGATGATTTCCGCTTCAACGACTTTCACCAACGACCGTTTCCCACGCGCGACGTTTCCCGACCTGAAAACCCTGCGTCCATCCGAGCCTGACGAACACACGCTCAAAACATTGGTCAGAGAAGGCGCAACCATCGGCGCAGGCTGCATCATCGGCAACGATCTAACCATCGGACGCTGGGCAATGGTCGGAATGGGTTCGGTCGTCACAAAGAGCGTTCCCGATTTTCATCTCGTCTTAGGTTCACCTGCACGAAGCATCGGCGCAGTCTGCAAATGCGGACAGCTTTTTCATAAATTCGATGAAAATAGTGAAAGATTAGAAATTTCTTGTAACTGCGGTTTGAAATATGAAATCATAAATCGTGAGGTTAAAGATATATGCTGAGTTTTAATAAAATTTTCAAACATCTTACCGGCATAATGATTTTCGGCGTTATTTTTTTATCAACTTTCCTGCTTGAAAACATTGAAAGATTTCCTTCCATTGCCTCAAAACTTCCGATGAGAGCGGTTATAACCGCAAAACAAGATTTGGAACTTTACTCGGCTGAGTATGAAGGCGGACAGAAAAAAGCGATTGGCATCTTAAAATCCGGCGAAACCGCAGAGTTTGAAATGTGGTCTTGTCCCTACAAAACAATCAAACTCTCGAATGGAGAAAGATATAAAATTCTTGCTGAAGAAAATAGAGATGAAATAAAGATAAAACTTCACAAATTTTATTACTTCTAATCTTTTCTAAATATTTCGGAAAATCGCCATCACTGAATCAGTATTTCTCGGTTTGACGCTCGCTTTGTAGATGCCGATATAAAATTGAAAATCGAAATATGAAAGAATTGTGAAATGAGTTTACTTGTAAATATCCGCATCTATGATGAAAATGGCGAATACGCTGAAATCGACTTGGGACAAGGCAAAGATTTAGCAGGCGGCGAAAGACTCCGGTTTGTTTTATACGGTTCGGAATTGGCAGAAAACCTCGGACTCAAACTTTTACCTCAATTGAAAAATCACGATTTATACATTGAACTTAATAATTTGAATGAGTTGGAAAACGAACTTATCACTATTCTGGACAATGTAGAAAAATTCGCTAAGAATGCAGATTCTCCTCAAGAATATGTTGAAACTCGTGTCCAAAATATACTAAATGCCGTTCAAACAGCAAAAAAGGAAAAAGGCGTAATTGTAATTTGGTAGGTGAGCGCAACGAAAAACAATGCGTTTGCGGTTTGAAATATGAGATTGATAATCGGAACGTGCGAGAATTGATATAATTTCAGTGTATGATCGAAATCGAATTGACCGAACCTAAAAAAACGACTTGCGAATGCTGCGGCGGAACTTCAACCATGTTGACACGATTTGTTTATAAAGACGGTGACGCTTTCGCCGCCTATAAGTTAGTTTTTTCAGATAATCATCCTGAAAACGCCGTTATCGGAGTTATCAGCCTTGGCGATTGGGGAAGCGAAGGAGTTCCACCGAATCGCGTCGCTTTTCCCTTTCGATTATGGGCAAACGATGAAAATTTCAATGTTGGATTGATGAATGCTAACGAATCGCCTTACAACAAAATTGAAATACTCGGAAAAATGTTAGACCGTGAAGAAGCGTTATCGCATCCTTGGATTGAAGACGTTTTCCACATCACAGACCACATCACCGCAGAAGATACCGAAGTTATTAATTTTTTCAAATTAAATTCTTCCGCAATTAACTAAAACCTCGCAGAAAACTTGAAATAATGAAATACGAACTCTGGACAAATAAAGATAAAACAAACCTTTCGTTTTTCGGCGTTGAATATCCGAATTACGAACTAAATTTACAATTGCTTGAAAGCGAAGAAGATGAATTTGAATTAATCTGGACGACCGAAGCCGAAACTTATAACGAAGCTATGCAGAAATATTACGACTTTATGAATTGGGGAAAATACAAGCCGATTGATGAATAAAGAAAAATCCAAAATCGCCATTATTGGTAGCGGTTTTCTCGGTTTAACTTTAGCTTTAAGATTAGCCGAACAAGGAAATCGTGTCACGATTTTTGAAGCTGCCGAGGAGATCGGCGGATTGGCGAGCGCGTGGAAGATCGGCGATGTCATTTGGGACAAACATTATCACGTTACGCTTTTGTCGGATTCTTTTACAAAAAAAATCGTCGAAGAAATCGGTTTGGGCGAAGAATTTGAATGGGTTGAAACGAAAACGGGATTTTATACGGACGGGAAATTGGTTTCGATGTCGAACACGCTCGAATTTTTGCAGTTTCCGCCGCTCGATCTGATCTCAAAATTCCGTCTCGGCGGCACGATCTTTTTTGCTTCGCGCGTGAAAGATTGGAAAGCATTGGAAAAAATCTCGGTCGAAGATTGGCTCACAAAACTTTCGGGCAAAAAGACGTTTGAAAAAATGTGGAAACCGCTTCTCAAAGCCAAGCTCGGCGAAGCGTATAAAGAAACTTCTGCCGCGTTTATCTGGGCGACGATTCAACGAATGTATGCGGCGCGAAATTCGGGTTTGAAAAAGGAAATGTTCGGCTACGTGCGTGGCGGTTACGCGCGGATTTTGGAAAAATTTGGCGAACATTTGAAGGAAAAAGGCGTTGAAATCAAATTAAATTCAAAAGTTCTTAACGCAAAGACGCAAAGCGGCAAAGATGCAAAAGTGATTTTGGAATATGAATCAAAGATCAAAGATCAAAGTTCAAAGATCGAGGACCAATTCGACAAAGTTATTTTAACTTGCCCGTCAAACATCGCCGCGAAAATTTGTCCGCAATTAACCGAAAACGAAAAGCAAAAGCTCGAAAATATCAAATATCAAGGCATCGTCTGCGCGTCCGTTGTTCTAAAAAATTCGCTTTCAAATTTTTACGTCACAAACATCACGGACGAAACGCCTTTTACGGGAATTATCGAAATGTCCGCGCTCGTCGATAAAAAAGAATTCGGCGGAAACGCGCTCGTTTATTTGCCGAAATACGTCGCGCCGGACGACGAACTTTTTGAAAAAACGGATGCGGAAATCGAAGAAATATTTCTTTCTGCGCTCGAAAAAATGTATGCTCATTTTGATAGAAAAGACGTTTCCGCCTTCAAAATCTCGCGCGTGAGAAATGTTTTCCCGATTCCGACGCTGAATTATTCGGCTAATGTTCCAAACGTGAAAACGTCGCTCGAAAATGTTTTTATCATCAATTCGGCGCAAATCACGAACGGAACTTTGAATGTGAATGAAACGATTCAATTAGCGGAAAAATTTTTGGTAGCTGAATTTTCAAAACAATGAAATCACAGAATATTTCTTATACAGGAACTGAAATCACAGATGAAGAGACTTTCAAAAAACTGCCTGAGGATTTACAGCATTTATTGAAAGTTCATAATGGGTTTATTGCTTTTGACGGTGGTTTGCATATCCGTGGTGTGACCGATTTTCCCGACTGGCATTCAATTCAAAAAGTCTGGTTTGGGGATTTTGCATTATATAAGTTGTTTCCGAGTTTGAATAAAAATGATATTCCTTTTGGTCAGGATTGTTTAGGCGATCAATTCATTTTGCGAGATAAAAGAGTGTGGCAATTAAATGCTGAAACCGATGATTTGGAAAATCTTAACTTAACTTTAAATGAGTTTTTAGAAAGAGCCGAAGAAAATCCTGTTGATTTCTTATCATTAGAACCCTTGAAAAAATTTATTTATGAAGGCGGAAATCTTATAAACGGTCAACTCTTAAATGTTTATCCACCTTTTTGCACAGAAGAGTCAGCAAATGGCATTTCGTTAAAAGCTGTTCCGATGTTTGAGCGAATCGGATTTCTTTCCGACTTTGCAAAACAGATAAAAAATTTATGAAACCGATAGCAAGTTTAAGTCTTGACCTCGACAATAAATGGTCGTATATGAAAACGCACGGCGATGCGGGTTGGGAAAGTTTTCCGACGTATCTCGATGCGGTCGTGCCGCGTTCGCTGAAGTTTTTGAAAGAAAGAAATCTGAAAATCACTTATTTTATCGTCGGGCAAGATGCGGATTTGGAGAAAAATTTTGACGCGATCCGGCAGATTTCCGACGCTAATCACGAGATCGGAAATCATTCTTTTCGCCACGAACCTTGGCTGCATCTTTATTCAAAAGACGAATTGCGCGAGGAATTTGAAAAAACGGAAAACGCGCTCGAAAAAGCAACGGGACAAATTCCGAAAGGCTTTCGCGGTCCGGGTTATTCGCTTTCATCGACGGTTTTGGAAGTTTTGGCGGAAAGAAATTACGAATACGATTGCTCGACTTTGCCGACTTACATCGCGCCGCTCGCGCGTGCTTATTATTTTTTCAAATCGCCCGAAATGTCAGACGAAGAGCGCGAAAAACGCAAAAAACTTTTCGGCAAATTTTCCGACGGTTTTCAGCCCTTAAAACCTTACAAATGGCAGATCGGCGAAAAAACTTTGACGGAAATTCCCGTCACGACCTTGCCGCTTTTCAAAACTCCGATTCACGCGAGTTATGTCATTTATCTTTCGACATTTTCGCGTCTTGCGGCGAAAACTTATTGGAAAACAGCAGTCGAAATGTGCCGAATGTCGGGCACACAACTTTCGCTTCTTTTGCATCCGCTCGATTTTCTTTCCGGTGAAGACGCGCCCGAACTCAAGTTTTTTCCGGCGATGAATCTCGCAATCGAGAAAAAACTTGAATTTTTAAGCGAGATTTTGGAAACATTTACTGATAAATTTGAAGTCGTAAATATGCACGAACACGCGAAAATTGCGCGACAAACCAAAATTCCCGTGCGAAATCCGTCGGAGATCGAATCTGTTTAGAAAATGAATAAGTCGCACGAGAAAAAATTAAAACTGACGCACGTTCAATGCTGTGTTTGCGATTCCGACAATGCAAAACCTGTCGGCATTGGGAAAGATTACGAATATCACACGAGCGTGGACGTTTTTGTGGCAATGCAGTGCGACAATTGCGGTCTGGTTTATCTGAATCCGCGTCCCGAAATTTCGGAATTTGAAACGATTTATCCCTCAAATTATCACGCTTTCGATTTTTCCGAAAAAGATTTCGGCATCATTTACAAAATCCGTTCGCGTTTGGAAGCAAACCGCGTTTTGAGCTGGTGCAAAGATTTGCCCGACAACGCAAAAATCTTGGATGTCGGCTGCGGCGACGGTTTTCATCTCAATCTTTTACGAAAATACGGCAATAAAACTTGGCAATTAGAAGGCATCGACGTTGACGAACGCGCGATTCGAATGGCGGAAAAGTCGGGTTTGAAAGTTCATCGCGGAACGGTTGAAAGTTTAAATTTACCGCCGAATTCCTACGATTTTGCTTTTATGATCCAAACGATCGAACACGTCGCTCATCCCGAAAAAGTTTTATCGGCGGTTTTCGAGATTCTGAAACGTGACGCAAAACTCGTGATCGTGACCGACAATACTGATTCGCTCGATTTCAGATTTTTCAAAAACGCATATTGGGGCGGTTATCATTTTCCGCGTCATTGGAATCTTTTCAACCGCAAATCTTTAACGAAATTAGCCGAAAAATGCGGGTTCGAGCTTGCCGCTCTGACGACGCAGGTTTCGCCCGTAAATTGGGTTTATTCGATTCATAACGCGCTCGTCGATTTGAACGCGCCACATTTTTTGATAAATCAATTCACGCTGAAATCTACAATTTCCCTTTCGGCTTTTACATCGCTCGACATTCTGCTTCAAAAACTCGGGAAAGGTGGACTTTTGCTCGCAACTTTGCAAAAACCTTAAGAAACTTTGCCTGTAAAACACACGGAAAAATTCAAGTAACTTAGCGAAAACATTTTCAATTAACTACAGATAAACACAGATTTACACGGATAATTTTAGAGATTGAAAACTGCTTTGAGTCATCAAAAATATCTGAGTTTATCTGTGTTCATCTGTGGATAAAGTTTGTCTTTTTTCACTAAGGCAAGATATTTTTCGTTTCTTTCGTGCATTTCGTGGGCAAATTATCTTATTCTTACTTTTAAAGCCGTATGAACTCCGAAAAACCGATCGCCATTATCGGTGCAGGACTTGCAGGTTTGACCGCTGCAAATTATCTGAACCGCCGAAAAATTCCATTTATTTTGTTTGAAGCCGGAAAAAAAATCGCCGGACTTGCCGCAAGTTTTAAAGACGAAGAAGGATTTTCATATGATTTCGGCGCGCATTTCATCACTAATCGTTTGGCGGCGGCGATCGGCGTAAGCGCGGATTGCTTGACCGTAAAACATTACGGCGAAATGGTTTGGCTCGGCGGAAAAACTTATTCTTATCCGTTCGGTTTGGTAAAGATCCCGCGAATGACCTTGAGCGGAATCAAAAGCAAACTTTCGGGAAACGGTAAAAAACCTTTGACCGCCGCCGATTGGTTTCGCAAAAGTTACGGAACGGCTTTGGCGGATGAAGTTGCACTTCCTTTGATCGAAGCTTGGTCGGGCGCAAAAGCCGAAAAGCTGTCGGCGGCGGTCGGCGAATCTTTGCCGGGAAGCATCGGCAAAACGCTTTATTTGAAAGCCGCGTCACGCATTACGCGCCGCGCCGTCGCTTGCGGATACAATCGCGAAATGCCTGAAATGCCGAGCGTTTATCACGTTTATCCGAAAGACGGAATCGCAACGCTGTGCGAAAAATTGGCGGAAGGTTTGGAAGAAAAAATCAAGCTCGAATCTCCGGTCGAAGAAATAATCGTCGAAAATGAAAAAGCCGTCGGCGTAAAAGTGAAAGGCGAAATTTACGAAGTTTCGGCAGTTGTCAGTACTGCACCGGCGAACATTCTTGCATTGCTCGTAAAAGGAACGGACGCGCTCTCAGAATTTAAAAACTTTCGTTTTCGTCCGATGGTTTTCGTGAATTTGAAATTCAGCGGTCGCGGACTTCTTTCCGATACGGTTTTGTGGTTTCCTGAAGAAAATTTTCCTTTTTTCCGCCTGACCGAAGCGACGCTCTCAATGCCTTGGCTTGCACCCGAAGGCAAAACGATCATTACCGTTGACATCGGCTGCGAAAAAACGGACGAAATTTGGAATATGAGCGAAAACGAGCTTGCCGAAATGAGTTTGGATTCGCTTAGCGAGATAATTCCCGACGCACGTTCGCGTTATCTCGGTTATAATGTTTTGCGGACGCCGATCTCTTATCCGGTTTATCTCAATGAATATGAAACCGCGCGGAAAAATTTCGAGCGTTCGACCAATATCGAAAATATTCTGAGCATCGGTCGCAACGGCGAATTCGCGCATATTTTTATGGAAGATATTTACTGGCGGACGCGCAAAAAGATGAGAAATCTGCTCGAAACATTATAAAATCCAAACATGAAACTCGATGCCAAAAAAGCCGTTTATCTTCTCATTTTTCTGCATCTCGTTATTGCTTTACCGTTCGCCGCAAAACTCAATATCTGGACGGACGAAGCCTCGACGCTTTACACCACGAAACACGGTTTTTTTCAGGCTTTTCAAAATCTATTTTCCGACGAAAAACAAGCTCCGATCTATTTTCTGCTGATGAGCCTGTGGCGAAAAATAAACGATTCGATTTTTTTCGCACGTTTGTTTTCAATCATTTGCAGTCTTTTGGCGATTCTTTCCTTTTCGCGTTTGGCGCAAAAACTTTGGGAAGAAAAAACCGCGCTTTTCGTGACGGCAGTCTTCGCGCTTCATCCGTATCTTTTTTGGGCAAGCTTGGAAATCAGACTTTATTCGCTGATGATTTTGATAACTTGTCTGCTTTTTTCTTTTTTCTACGACGGATTTTTAAGCGACGAAACCGATAAAAAAGCGCAGATTTATTATTTTCTGACAGCGATCGCCGCGCTTTATACAAATTATTATCTCGGTTTTCTGCTCGTCGGTGCGTTTTTTGCACTTCTCGTTTTGCGGCGTTGGGCGCAGGCAAAAAATTATTTTCTGTGGATGCTCGGTGTCGGCGTTTGTATCTTGCCGCTTTTCTACATCATCAATTTGCAGTTTTCCGACCGCATTATTACGTTTCAAGAAGAAAAATCTTTTATCGCGGGCATCAAAAATATCTGGAACCATTGCTTGACACTGGTCTTGCCGACCGAAATTTTTCCGACCGAAGAAATTTCTCTTTTTTCAGTTATTAGAATCTGGCTTGTGCGTTTGGCAATTTTGCTCGTGGCAGTTTTGATGATTAAAAATCGTTTCAGGTATTTAGATAAAAACATCGTTTCGTTCGGAATAATCTCCGCCGTTGCCGCCGCTTTTTTTCTGTTCGTTTATTTTCAGCTCGGGACAGATTATGTCGAAAGCCGCCACGTTGCAGTTCTATTCGTTTCGGTTTTTCTTTTCGCAAATCTGGTTTTAACGAAAGTTTTGCCGAAACGGGCTTTGATTTTCATCGGAATTTTGTATCTGATATTTTTCACTTATGCGATGTTTGCGATGTATCCAAATTTGACCAAGCGTGGCGATTGGGCACGCGTTGCCGCGTTTATCGAGCAAAATGAAACGGAAGATCAACCGATCGTCGTTTTTCAAGTTTATGACGTGATTTCTTTGCCGAATTATTATCGGGGGAAAAACCGTATCTTGCCTGAAGAAAAGGTTTTCTCGTTCTTTACCGAACAGGAAATGCAGAGTCCGAACGCTTTTCGCAATCAGATCGAGTTTCTCATCACCAAATTTCCGCCCGAAGCGAAGGAAATCTGGCTTTTGACAAATGAAAAATGCAATGTCGGAAGAGCGTGCGAGCCTTTGGAAAATTTCGTGCAGGCGAATTACACTATTATTCAGGAAAAAGATTTTTATTTAGAAAAAATTCGTCTGTTGAGGAAAAAATAATGATTGAAACGATCGATCCGAAAGTTATGGAAAAACCCGTCGCGCGTTGTGCGAAATGCGACCGCGAAATGGAACATTACAATACGTTTATCGAACCGACCAATGAAACCGTCGTCGTCTGCTGGGAATGTTTGATGCGCGAAGAAAAAGGCTTTAACGCCAAACGCGATTTTCGGCGCGGTTCGCGCTTCGGAGTTATTCCAAGATAATTTCAGCCACGAATAACACAAATAACACGAATTATGTTTTATTTTTATTTGTGCTATTCGTGTCATTCGTGGCAAAAACTTTATGATTAGAAAAATCACCGAATATCCCGAAAAGGTTTTGGGCGAAGTTGGGAAACCTGTCGAAAATTTTGACGAAGAACTCGAAAAGCTCTGCGAAGATATGTATGAAACGATGTATGACGCGGAAGGCGTCGGGCTTGCCGCGCCGCAGATCGGTTTGAATCTGCGTCTTTTCGTGATGGATTGCGACGGCATCAAGCTTGTCGCGGCAAACCCCGAGATCATTGAAACCGAAGGCGAGCAAAGCGGACAGGAAGGCTGTCTTTCGGTCGGCAAAGTTCCGGCGGTTGTCGTACGTCCGATGAAAGCGAAACTCCGCGCTCAGGATTTAAAACGCGAATGGTTCGAGCACGAAGCCGAAGGCTATGCGGCGCGTTGTTTTATGCACGAAACCGATCATTGCAACGGCAAACTTTTCATCGATCATCTGCCGAAAATGCGCCGCGATATGATCGTCACGCGTTTCAAAAAAGAAAAACGCTGGAAATAAGGAATGACTTATGAGACAGTGCGACGATGAGAAGACGAGAAATCGCATAGTCGCATCTGTCGCATCTGTCGCAGCCGTCTTTGCTCACGCGCGGGCTTCTGCAATCTGCTCTAAACATTACAAAAAATACATTTATAAATTAATTCTTTCCCGAAACTGTGTTATTTTAGACTTGTCCCCGAAAGCTATTCTTAAAAAAAATTCAAAAGGGAGAGCAAAGATGAGAAAACTATTATTTTTCTTTCTGTTAGCCGGATTGTTCGCAATTTCGGGCGTTGCTGTTTCGGCGCAGTTCGTTTCATCGACGCAGTGCGACCGCAACCGTTTTTCGCCGATTCAGTGCGGTTATTACGAAGAAGGTTATCAAGACGGCGTGAGCGATGCGCAAGCCAATCGCGGCAACGATTATCGCCGTTACCGCGACAAGATCGACGGACGGCGTTATGAAACGAACTACCGTGACGGTTACGATGCCGGATACAACAGCATCCGACCGACGACGCGTTGGGATTCGTCACAGCGCGGCGCATACGACACGGGCTACCGCTTAGGCGACAACGACCGCCGTCGCAACGTCAGCCGTCTGCCGGCGCGTTACGAAGGACAATACGACCGCAATTACGAAATTTATTATCAGCAAGGATATTTCGACGGTTTCGACAACAAAGCGAAACAATACGACACGCCTTTGGGCGGAAATTATCCGACGAACCCGAATTTCCCGACCTATCCGACGAATCCGTCACAGCCGGGAACGGCGACGGGAACGGTTACTTGGAGCGGGCGCGTCGATAATCGCGTCAACGTCGTCATCCAAGGTCCGAACGTCCGCACGGACGACATCACGAATTCGGGCTTTCAACAAGGCTACGTGAATATGAACGGCGTTTTGCCGCGCCGCACTTCGGTCGTAGCAGTCGCAAAAAACCAAGGACGCGGAACGGCGCAGGTCGTCCAACAGCCGAGCCGCGCCAATGATTATGTCGCGATCGTTCAGGTTTCCGACCCGAAAGGCGGTTCGGACGATTATCGTCTCGACATTTCGTGGCAGGCAAGCAACGTCGAAGAACCGTATCAAGCGGGCAGAGTAAACTGGCGCGGACGCGTCGATCAAACTGCGAACATCGTGATTTCGGGCAGCGACGTGCAAACGCAAACCGTTTCGGGTCCCGTGACCGGCGCAAATTTCAACATCAACGGTTATTTGGCGCGTCGAAACGGAACCGTTACTGCCAGAAAACGCAACGGACGCGGAACCGTCACGGTTTTGCAGCAACCGAACGCCGACAACGATTTCGTCGCCATCATACAGGTTTTCGACCCCGACCGCAGCGACGACGCTTACGATGTCGAGATAACTTGGTAACTTTTTTTAGATTGTTGCCCGCGAAATACGCGAAAGTGCGCGAAAAAAGAAATAGAAATGTTTTTTCACGCACTTTTCGCGTATTTCGCGGGCAAATTATTTTGTCTTAAAACCGATTCGACGAACATTCACAAACAAAAGGCGAACATTCACAACTGACAGACGAGGTTTCAACGCTGACACCTGAGCATTCAGCACTGACAGTTGAACATTCAGTGCTTACACATGAGGTTTCAGAGCTTACACATGAGGTTTCAGTCTTAACACATGAGGTTTCAGTGCTAGCAGACGAGGTTTCAGCAATTACACATCAGGTTTCAGTCTTGACAGACGAGGTTTCAGCACTTCGGACGCAGATTTCAGTGCTTCGGGAACAGGTTTCACGATCTAAAACGCCGCATTTGAAATATTACCGTGCCGTTTTGACGAATATCGTGCGGTAAACGGGCAAGCCTTTTTCTTCGACCGCCGTTTCCCTTTCGGTTTTGACGGGAAAAAGGTTTTCGGAAATCGGCGTTTCGATTAGTTTTTCGTTTGCGCGAAACAATTCAAACATTTCATCGGCGAGAAATTCGATGTCGGTCTGCACGAAAATCTTTCCGCTGTCCGCGATTCTTTCAACGACCGTTTCTACCAATTCGGCATTTACCATCCGCCGTTTCGCGTGTTTTTTCTTAAACCAAGGATCGGGAAATTGGATCGTCACCGTCTGCAAAACGCCTGCGGGAATCTTTTCGAGAAGTTTGTCCAATTTCAGCATCGCATTGCAGAATTCGTAATGCAGATTGTCGAGATTTTTCTCTTTTGCGATGCGGTTTCCTTCGCGCACGAGCGGTTCGCGAATCTCGACGCCGAGAAAATTGTAATCGGTTTCGACTTGCGCCATCTTCAAAATAAAACGACCGCGCGCACAGCCGATGTCTAACAATAAAGGCTTTGCCGAATCGGCGAAAACCTTTTCCAATTCGATCGGCTCAGGCTCGAAAATATAAAAAGGCGCAAACGGATTAACGTGCTGGTGAACTCTGACTCTAGCCATTGTTGAGAAACTTAAACGATCTTAAATAAAAGCAAAATTGCAAAAGCCGAAACCGCGATCACCGCGCCGAGCGCAGCCAAACCGAGCATTTCCGACGCTTTCCCGACTTCACGCGGGTCTTTGTAAACATCCGACGGAATTTGCACAAATCCGTAAACGATGCCGACCAGCAATCCGCCGAGATGCCCGAAATTATCAATCATAACTGCATTATTTGTCGCTTTCGGAATAAAAAATCCTACTGCCGCGATGAGAATAATGTTGAAGATCATACTGTTCAGAAAATCGGACGGCATCAGTTTACGGCGTTTAAATCCGTAAATAGTCAAATAACCTAAAAACCCGACAATTCCTCCCGATGCACCGACCGACGGATTTCCCGGATAAAAGAAAAAACTTAAAAGGTTTCCGCCGATCGCCGCGAGCAGAAAAACGATCGCTAAATGCGCCTTATTTGAAAGAATTTCGATCAATCTACCGAGCTGGTAAAGCGCGTAGCAATTAAATATCAAATGAATCAGACCGCCGTGCAAAACCGCGCCGGTCAAGATTCGCCAATATTCGCCCTGCGCGAAAGCGGATTTTACAAATCCCGCAAGCTCGACCGAATAATTACTGCCCATGATGATCGTATCTTTCCCGTCAACCGCAAATTGACAGAGCGAAACCGCGACCAAACAAGCGATCAAAACCGCCGAATAAAGCGGAAAAACAGGCGTCACCCGCCGCACATTTTCGTTTTCTTCGACAGCTTCGTTTTCTTCAACGTCGTTTCGATATTCCAAAGACATAATTCGATTTGGGATTTGGGATTCGGGATTTAGGATTTATAAATTGCTTAAAAAAACAATCCGAAATCCGCAATCCCAAATCCCAAATTAATTTACATTGCTAAACCGCCATCGGGTTGGATGACTTGTCCGGTGATGTATTTCGCCGAATTTGAAAGTAAAAAGCACGCGATTTCGGCAACTTCCTGCACGTTTCCGAGACGACCGAGCGGAATCTGCGACAAGATTTTTTCGCGATATTCGGCATTCATTTCCGAAGCCATTTCGGTTTCAATCAAACCGAGCGCAAGCGCGTTGACGGTAATCTTTCGGCTTGCGATTTCTTTCGCCAAAGCCTTCGTAAAACCGATCATTCCCGCTTTCGATGCCGAATAATTCGTCTGCCCGAG
>DAITPE010000009.1:0-23903 GCA_036833775.1 Pyrinomonadaceae bacterium
TGCGGCAGAGACGAATTTTGGCTTAAAATTTCCAGCGCGTTCAAGCATAATCCCCGCAAATCTTGGTAAACAGGCAGATCGTTGGCGATGGCGTAAACCATAATCCAATTCTTTGACTCTTTGGGATCATCTTTCATTCTTTCCAAATAAATTTTCAAACTTTGTTTCAGATTTTCCGATTTTAGAATTTCAATATTTTCAATGCCGATAATCGACGAAAGTGCTTCAAAACGGTCGCCGCCGAACAACGATTCCAGTTTGTTGTCGGACAAAATCGGGTCGAATAATAATTTTGCTGACGGAATCGGAACTTCGTCGTTTTCGTTTGGGCGGAAGACCTCTTTTCTGATCAATTCAGGAATTTTTATTGATTCAAGAATATCCTCGTCAATTCCTGCAAAAATCTTGGCGGCGGCGTGAGTCAGAAAATCTGTGCGAGAAACACGACGCGGATATACACAGTCATTCCACAACTCCGGTTTTCGCGCCAATGATTCAAAAAAATAACTTCCCCTTCGGTTATTGATACCGGACACGATATTTTTCGGCTCTATTCCGAGGACGCGTTGAATGTTATAAAGCCTTGTCGCGTGTCCCCACATTACAGCTAAAGTGATTTCGGGCGACAATTTCAAGACTTCTTCCCAAAAATAGAATTCATCACTGACAAAGGAAAGCGTGGCGTGAAAAGCGGCAAAAATGTCTGCTTCTTCATTTTGTTCGTAAAGACGACTTAACAGTTCTTTGGCGATTTCCGAAATACTTTCGTTATCTGAGGGCAATGACCGCACAGCAAGATTTGTTAAATGAAGCAATTGCACGGGCGAAGCCCAAACGGGCGAAAGTTGTTTTAACAATTCAACTTTTTCATTATTCGGCAACTGCAAAAACCGTTTAATAACTGCTTCCGGCATTTTTACAGGCAACGATGCAATACGCGAGATTGCGACCGGCAGTTCCTCTTCGTTAAGTAATGAATCGGCAGCTTCAGACCAGATTTGGGAAATGTCTTTCTCATTTGTGCAAAGCGGCAATCTGAAATATCCCGCTAAATTTTCGGCAGATGGCGGCATTAGTTCTTGCCAAGTGATAATCTCACGCTTGCGAAAACTGTCTTCGAGGTTTCTGTAATAGTAAACCATCGATGTTTCTCTTACTTTATAAAATCGCGTAACCCGCTCAATCGAATCTGAGGTTTGAGCAATTTCGTTTGCCTGTTTTTCAAATTCCGTCTGATTACAGTCAAACCAACTTCGCAACTTGTTAATGACTTCCAATCGGGTCTTTTCGTCGGCGTTAAATATACCGAAACTCGGATCCTGTATTTCATCAATTTGATTTCCCTCAAGGTCGGTAACTTTAAATGTCGGAAAAAGTTGGTCTATATCTGTTTTTTCTTGAGAAGACTCCGGTAGAAATAAATATTCCTTGTTGGTATCAGCAGATTTAAGCGAAACCGTTTCTCCCGCAAAACTTTTTTCGATTGTTCTCCAATATTCGTCGGCATTAAAGTTCGCGCCCGGTATTGTAACCGTGTTTCCAAATCTGATTTTCATCCAATTTAAGATTTCTTGATCCAGATTAATTTCTTTAGCAACGGAGACTGGCAGATTCAGGAAGAATTTCCCCATAAAAATTCCGGTATATAATTTTTCTTGCGGCGTTCTATGATTTTGAGAATGAGCCACTTTAAATCTCCCTTCAAGCTGTCGGGCGATGGCTTTTTTTACCTCTGGGGATGAGACATACCGAGTCGTGATTACTCTATCATTGAGCCAATCAAAAAATCGGCTTAATTTTTGATTGTCTTTAAGCAAATCTAAGCCGTCGTCCAACATCAGCCCTCTCATCAACAGGTTACAAATGTCGAAAGCTAATGAGTTTATTTCGTTGTTCGCCTTTTCTACAAGAGGCGTTTCATGCCAAAGATGAGAACAGCCAAGATTTCCCGTGTAAAGATTGTCTAAAATCCAATCCGCCCGTGCCGTCTTGATTTCGTCATCTGATTTATCGTCCTTCCAAACCTTTGCAATCGCGTTCGCCGTCAATTCGATACCCTGCGTAATGAAAGGTGTTTCGGAAAACTGGTCGGCTGTCATTTGTAAAAATTCTTTGTCGAGCAGACAAGAGGCGTGGTATTGCCGCAGAATCGAAAGCCCTTCATTTTCAAGGACATTTCCGTTTTTGACTGAAGCCAAGTTGAGATGATAAAAAATCTCGTCATCTCCAATCGGAATGTAGCGAAAATTACTGCGGCGAAGTTCAAGTAAAAGTTCGTAATATTTTTCTTGATCAATTTCGCCATTGAAAAGTAGGGCGGATAATAACTCGCTAATGCTTATCATCGGAATAAAAGTTTGATTTTCTTCCCGACCGGTGTGTTTTGTTAGGGCGCGGTCATCAATGCAAATAACGTCCCATTGTTTAATGTCAAATAGTAATAAATCTAAAGTTGATTTTATAGCTTGACCGAATTTCCCTTCGGCAAATTTCTCCTTTTTTACTTTTTGATCCGGGACGTGAATGAATTCATAAATGCCTTCGTCGAGTCCGTCATTGATGCGCGTCATTAGCTCATCCAAGGAACTTTCCAGTTCACCCATTTCTTTATAATATTGGATTCTGTTTCGGGCTTCGGTGAGCGCAGATTCGGATATGACAACCTCAAAATTATCGCAGACGGTCTTTAATACACCTGCTCCGGCAAGAACATCTTCGACACCTGACATCAAAAAGAGTTTAGTATGCAAAGTCGGCGATATTTGCGAACGCAGATTACCTTCAATGCCGAGCGAGCGGACGACTTGTTTATGTTTTTCTTCGGAGATTCGGTTGTTTTCCAATAAACTATCAACTATGGCGCGGCAGTTGATTATTTTGTTATCAAGATTCGTCGGCAGTCGGAGAACCGAATGATCTTTCGTTCCATAGCAATTTAGCGGCAAAAATCCCACAGCAAATCCGTTTTCACTAATCGCGTATGCGATTTCGTTAATCCTGTCTCCCAAATGCCTTTCAAAATTAGTCGTATCAGCAAAAACAATGAGTTTTTTCTTATGTCCTCTCTGCTTTTTTCGATTTCTATCCTTCTTACTTTGGTTTTGAAATGCTTCAACCTCCCGATAAATTTCCTCCAAAACTTCTCTTGAGGGGTTTTGATTTGGCAATTTGATTTTGTCGTTATCAAATAAATCAGCAACAATCTGGCTGTTTTCGAGTTGCGATTTTTGATGCGGACGCAGACCGTCCCGTTGTTCAATCAGCGAAGTTATCGTATGGCGCGAAATTTTCAATGGTTTGAATAATTTTTCCAACTTTTCGAGAATGCCGAGTTTATGCGCCAGTAAGATCGAAGTTATGTCGAGATGAAGATTCCAGTTTTTTGAATTGGCGAAGTCACTTAACGGATAAATGATTCGCGCCCCGTGCCGCGTAAAAAGTCTTGGACTGTAATGAATGTTTCGGCTTTCTTTGTTTTTGTCGGCAACCCAATAAAATATTTTGGCGAGCGATGTATTTTTATGACTCGAAAGAAGATGCAGAGGCATATCACCCGCGCCGTATTTTTGGTCAATTTCTTGTGAGGCTTTCCACCTTTTTTCGTTATCCTTTAAAAGTTGTCCGATGGTCATCATTTTCATCGGACCGCGCCCTTCTTGTGCTTGCTGCATCATTCGGCTTGTCAGTTCCCGGCTTTCGTCCTCTAATCCGAGTTTTGAGGCAATGCCTTGGGCGAAAACTACTAATTCGGGATCATCCGGCACACCGATTTCGATTGCTCGCGTCCAAAATTTAACGGCTAGATTAGGGTCTTTTACCTGAACAAGATGTGCGGCACGGAGAAGGTCTTGAACATTTACCTCGCTTCGTTGGAGTAATTTTTTGGAAGTTACCTGAAGTCCGGTCAAATCGCCTTTGACCAAATGGACATCCATCAAAAGGGCAATATTCTCAACATTATTATCGTCCTTGACGAGTGAATCAGCTTCTTCTAAAGCCATTTTAACATCGCTTTTAATTAGGCAATGAATTTTTAGTCTTCGCAGATTACCCGGCAACTTGTTGTTTGGAAAAAATGATTCATATTTTTCGAGCAAATCAAGACATTTCTGCGGTCTGCCAAAATTCCACAACGCAGTCACAGCAAAACCCACTGCCGATGCTGTTTGTGTCGTTTCGCAATATAATTCGGCATTATCAACGACAAATTTTTCATCCTTGACGTTTTGGGTTTTGATTTCGTAAAGCGACAAAAATGCGTCTAAATCATTGTCCTTTTTATATTTGTCCCGCAAAAATTCGATTAACGGCTTCCACTCATTCAATCTTTGCGCTTGATAACTGAAAATATTCAGTTTTAGAAGGTTACTCAAATCTTTATCGGTAATTTCCGCTTCTTCCGCGAGCGCGACATCAAATCTTTCACCGTGCAAAAAGGTTACGCCGCGCCAGTATCGCCAGAGGTTGATTTCGTCCGCCGACTTAAAAACGTCTTTCCGCTTTTCTATTAGTTCTAAAGCCTTTTTCCAGTCTGACGAACGCAAATAAATTCCGATTAATCCCAACAAATCCTCAAGCGAAACATTTCCGACCGTTTCTTTATCCTGAAGTAATTTCAGACTTTTTTCGTAGTTCCAATCGTAGCCTCTGAATAAAAACCACGACAGAATTTGTAAATTTGTCGGGTCTTTTTCTAACAAACTTTTGCCGATTTCTATTGCTTCTCTTTGTTTGCCGAATAAATTTGCGACACAAGCAAAATGCCAAGTTTCGCATTCGCGTCGTTCACGGCTCACGACGTTAAATTGACGGGCAATATTTTCAAATTCATCCGCCGCCGCAGATAATTTTCGCTGGCTTTCGTCGTCAATTTTTACCCAAGTAAAAGGAAAAGGTCTTGGATAAGGCAGTAATTGAAGCGGTAAAACTGTTGGTGACAATGCGCTGCAATAATCAATCATTGCGGCGGTAGAACGAATATACAGCCAGTTCGGTTTTTCATTCTGCGCTTTCTTTATTTCAGCCTCGGCTTCCGAAATATTTTTCTTGGCAAGGAGGGCAAGCGCAAAAAAGCGATAACTTTCCGCGTTTAGTTCTACTCCTTCAGGCGGATTTTCCCGCGACTGTAAAACTTCTGAGAATTTGCCCGTATTGAGCAGACAATTCAGCCAAAGATTGTAAGATTCGGTAGATTTGATTTTCGCAAAATCATCAATCGCCGCCTCGAAACCCTGCTCCAAAGTTTTTATTCGCGCCTGCAATACGTCGTCATTCTGTGTTTCCTGATTTTGTCGGGCTTCGGCGGCATATTGTTTCGCTTCCGTCAATGCGTCCTTGCCTTTAAGTGCTAAAATCATTGAAGCTAACGCGCGCAAGATGCCGGCTCGAAGCGCAGGCTCGTAAGCATCCCAATTGGAAGAATTTCTTAACCGACGCACTCCCTCAACAAATTCTTCGGATAAACTTTCACGGAATCTTTCGCGCAAATCTTCAAGTTTAGCGGCTACTTCTTTTGAAAGTTCGGTGGAAAGATTTTCGATTTTTGATTCGTAAATGTTTCTGATAGTCGGACTTACTTGAGGTTCTTGTGCATAAATGTTGTAAACGTCGCCTGTGTGAATAGGACTGTTGGTGACGTTACCGCCTACTGCAACGCTTCTTTCCCCTTCGGACTTAACAGAGTGATTATCATTTTCTTTGGGACTTTCTTTCATATTTTAGTATTATCTAAATGAGTAATCAGCTATTTAATAACTGCCTTTCTTGTTATATTTTACCAACATTTTCGATGTCGATAAATCTACGGCTGATTCAATTATTATTAAATTACAAGGAGTTGAATTATTTTATGATTGATCCTGCGACTGCCACCATTGTAGTCACATTACTTGCCCCTTATCTCACTAAAGCCGGTGAGAAATATGCCGAAAAAGTCGGCGAAAAATTAGCCGATAAAACCGGGCAACTTTATAATTTCCTCAAAGAAAAATTCGTTGGCGATGAATATGCCGGACTCACATTGCTGAGACTTCAAGAAGCTCCCGAAAACGAAGGCAGACAGTCAGCGTTGGAAACAGTAATCAAAGAAAAAATGGAAACGGACGGCGATTTTGCTGAACAACTTGTCGCACTTATTAACGAAGCTAAACAAGCCGACACCAATAATATAATAGCTTCCGGCGAGCATAGCGTTGCCATCGGTGGAGATGTTAATTCATCGAGTATAAATACAGGCAACATAACTAATATTAAAAATTAACCAATTTTGGTTTACGTTTAAGTATGACCGAAAAGGCTGTATCTTTAGGGTTCAAAAAATTATCAAAAGATAATTGGAGATTACCCGATCCGATTAATGAGTATTTCATTAAACTAAATCTTTATACAGGCGAAAAACTTAGCGTCAGCGACGATGAAAGAGTCGAGGAGTTTTTGAATGTTGAATTAGCTCCTGAAGTTCCGATTGATGTTCTCCGACAATTTGAAGTCGCCCGTGGCGCAATGCTCTATGGCTGTTTTTTCTATCCTTTGTTTTCTTTGGGGGCTGATCAATTAATGAAAGTTGCCGAATCTGCTGTAACTCACAAATGTCTAAATCACGGCTTGGCGAAAAAAACTGCGAGATATGAAATAAAACTGCAAAAATTAAAAGATCACAACTATTTGACGGCAACTGAATATAATGATTGGGAGAATTTGAGAAAATTGAGAAACGAGCTTACACATTCTAAAATGCAAAATATATTTCCGCCTTTTGAAGCAAAGTTCTTTTTGAAAAACATCGCGGATAAAATCAACAAATTATTCCAAACTCCATAAGTGATGAAAACCTACCTCGTTTTTGATTGCATCAATTCAGACACTCTAATAATTAATGCCGGTCAGACGATTTCAGCCGATGAATCTTTTCATTTATTTCAACGCGGCGACGACGGAATTGAAGACAAAATCACCGACGAAAACGAAGAACAAATTCTCAAATGGTTGATGTTTTCAAACGGCGGTCAATTATTATTGGATAAATTACACCTTTCCCGAAACGCCCTTTTTCAGTTCTCTGTCCGAAATCCGGTTGTAGAAAATCCGAATCATTCTGACATTGATTTAATCTTGTGCGAGCCTGAATTCCCGCAATTTTCAGTAGGAATTCAATGCAAGCGTGTAAAAATCGAATCGCTAAATGAAAGACAAGACGAAGTAAATAAACTACCGGACATCAAAAAAGCCGTCGTCCAAGTTAATAAACAGCGTGAAAATTTAGGATTTCATCGCAATTATCTACTGATTATCAGTCAGATATTTGGTCGAAATTTCACCAATGAAAATTCAATTTTCAGAAAAGCCAGACCGGAAACCCGCCAGAGAATCTATGAATTTCCGCAAAGAGAAAGTCTGCACGAAGATGTTGGAATAATATTTGTCGAAATTGGTCAGCCAACCGGAAAGAGTTTTAGAAAACAGGTAAATATCTGCCTGCGGATTGACAAAGAAGCGACCAAAATAGACCAACTCCCAAACCTTACTAATCGCATAAAAGAGCTATTTCAAATTTAGAAAAATTACAATTGCTAAAACCAACGCCTCACTTGACTTCGGAAATCGTCGTATTTTGCTCCGTGAATTTTGGACAAAAATTCCTCTTCAAGCCGCACTTGAATCTGAATCAAGACCAATCCGAGAACCAATATCAGAAGCGTCAGAGCATTCGGAGCGGCGAGAAAAAATCCGAGCAATGTAATTTGCATTCCGAGAAAAATCGGGTTGCGCGACAAGCGAAAAAGTCCGGATTGCACAAGCGCAGTTTCTTTTTCCTCGTCAATGCCGATGCGCCACGAATTGCCCATTTGGATTTGTGCGAGAACCGTCCAACCGAGCGAGAGTAAAAGAAGACCGATGCCAACGTATTGAACCGTGTAGTTTTCCAGCCAGACAATCGGCAACAGATACAGATAGAAATTCGGCGCGAAGGCGTAAATGATGACTGCTAAAGTGAGGATAAGCATCACGATTTTAAAGAGTTTGCCGATGTAGTCGTGCGCCGTATCCGCGCCCCGAAAGGTTACAGGATTGACTCCGGTTCTTTTCCAGACTCGATACGACGGCAGAACGAACGCCGCGCCAAAATAAATAATCAAATATGTAATTAAAAAGTAACCAAACATTAGTTTCTTTTGAGTTCACGTTGCTCAGAATTTTGTCCTGCTAAAGTTTCGTTTTGCTTCCCTTTTCATTTCCCAAGCTTCAATATCTTCAATGCTCCACGAACGACAACCACAAAAACAACCGTTCCGACGACTAAATCCGGCTTGTTCGAGCCGAGCAGATAAACCAAAACGCCGGCGACGATGACTCCGAGATTAATAATCACGTCGTTGGAAGTGAAAATCTGGCTCGCTTGCATATGCGCCTCCGTGCTTTTGGATTTTTGCAGCACATACAAACAAAACCCGTTGGCGATTAAAGCCAGAACCGAGACGACGATCATCGTTGAAAAATCCGGCATTTCTTCGATGCCGACGAATCTTCTGACGACCTCGACGAAGCCGAGCAGCGCGAGCGTGATTTGAAAATAACCGGCGATTTGGGCGATGAGCTTCTTTCTCGCCAGCGTCGCGCCGACGGCGAACAGGCTGATGGCATAAACCAGGGAATCGGCTAGCATATCAAGACTGTCGGCAATCAGCCCCATTGAGCCGGAAATCAAGCCCGTCGTTATTTCAATCGCAAAAAATCCGAAATTGACGGCGAAAACCGTCCACAGCAATTTCCGTTGCTTGGTCGGCTCTTCAAACTCCGTTTCGACAGATTCTTCCGTCTTTAATTTTCTGCCGCCCAAATTCAAGTCGGCGATTGAACTTTCGATTCGTTCCAGCTCGCCCTCGTGAAAGACCGACAGTTTGCGGTTCGGAACGTCGAAGTCGAGATTTTTTATTTGCGAGATTCCGTCGAGCTTTATCCTGATTAGATTTTCTTCCGAAGGGCAATCCATCTGCGGAATTTCAAAAACCGTTTTCTGCATAAACGTCTTATAAAAGTTCTTCGACGTGCCGAAAGCCTTCTTCCAAAAGGCTGGCGATGTGTTCGTCGTCCAAAGTGTAGTAAGCGATTTTGCCTTGTTTGCGAAATTTGACGAGCTTCATCTGCCGCAGAGTTCGCAAAGAGTGCGAAACCGCCGACTGCGAAACGCCCAAAAGATTGGCGATGTCGCAGACGCATAATTCTTCTTTCGACAGGGCGAACGCGATTTTGATTCTGGTCGGGTCGCCGAGGATTTTGAATGTTTCCGCCAGTAGCGAAATCGCTTCCGCCGACTTCATCGCGCGCCGCGCGTTTTCCACTTTACCTTCGTCAACGAATTGGATTTCGCACGCATCATTAATTGTTTGTGTCGCTTTTCCGCTCATAGTTTTGTTCGTTAAAATCTTTTTTAGAATCCCAAAAGTTTGCCGCCCTGATACACAAGAAACGTGACGACGTAAGCCAGCGCGGTCATATAGCCGACCATAAAAAACGTCCAGCCCCACGAGTTCGTTTCGCGCCTGACGGTCGCAAAAGTGGACATACATTGAAACGCCAGAAGATAAAAAATCATCGTCGTCAGCGCGAGAAGCGGACTCCACACGCGGGATCCGTCGTCGCGCTTCGCGTCGCGCAAGGCTTGCAGCAGCGATTCAGATGTCGCTTCTTCGTCTTTTCCGACATTATAAAGAATGCTCAGCGTCGAAACGAATGTCTCGCGGGCGGCGAAGCTGGAAATCAGACCGATGCCGATTTTCCAGTCGTAACCGAGCGGGGCGATGACCGGCTCAATCGTTTTGCCCATTCTTCCGGCGAGACTGTAACGAAGCTGTGCGGCGGCGGCTTCGGTTTCGATTTGCTTTTGTTTTTCCTCGCCCGTTTGATTCGCGTTTTCAACCTGCGTTTGAACGACCGGCGCGGCGGTTTCCGCTTTCGGCGGGCGCGGGAAATTCGCCAACGCCCAGAGAATAATCGAAATCGCCAAAATCACCGTCCCGGCTCGTTTGACGAACATTCCGGCGCGCTGAAAGACGTTCAGAAAAACGACTTTGAAATTCGGCATCCGGTAAGGCGGCAGCTCCATCACGAGCGGCGGCGCGGGAGCTTTCAAAATCGTGCGCTTCAAGATAAACGCGACGATAATCGCCGTCAGCACGCCCAAAATATACATTGACAAAATCAATATCGCGCCGACCGAGACGAAACCGAAAACGTATTGCCCGGTAAAAAACGCGCCGACCATCAAGGTATAAACCGGCAGCCGCGCTGAACACGACATAAACGGCGCGATCATAATCGTCGCCAGACGGTCTTTCGGATTTTCAATCGTTCTGGTCGCCATCACGCCCGGAATCGCGCAGGCGAAGCTGCTCATCAAAGGCACGAAGGCTTTGCCGTGCAGACCGACTCCGCGCATCAGGCGGTCGAGCAGAAACGCCGCCCGCGCCATATAGCCCGTGTCTTCCAAAATCGAAATGAAGAAAAACAGCAAAACGATTTGCGGCAGAAAAACCATCACGCCGCCGACACCGGCGATAATTCCGTTGGCGATTAAATCGTTCAAAAGTCCGGGCGGAAGATTGCTTCGCGCCGCGTCCTGCAACGCGCCGAACACCGAATCGAGCAAATCCATCGGCAGATGCGCCCACGAAAAAATCGTTTGAAAGACGAAAAGTAAAATGCCGACCAGAATCAGCAGCCCGAAAACTCTGTGCGTCAAAACGCCGTCGAGCTTTTCGCTGAAAGCGCGTTCTTCGTTTTTGCGCTCGACGACCGATTCCTGCACGACATCGGAAATCCAACTGTATCGCGCCAGAATCGAAGCGTGACCGTTTCCGTCGTTTTCCGCTTCGTCGGAATCTTCGAGAAACGGAAAACTCGCGGGAGCGGGAACTCCGCCTTTCACGGCTTTTTCGACCGCTTTCGTCAATTCCGCAAGCCCGCGTCGCTTGCCCGCGACGATTGGAACGACCGGCACTTTCAGAAAAGACGAAAGTTTCGCCGCGTCAATTTCGGTTTCTTTCGCTTCGGCTTCGTCCATCATCGTCAGCGCGACGACAATCGGGATTTTGTATTCGAGGAGCTGCGTGAACAGATATAAATTCCTGTCCAGATTCGTCGCGTCAACGACGGCGATGATGCAGTCCGGCGCAGGCAAGCCGACGATTTTTCCGGTCAGCGCGTCGCGCGCGATTTCCTCGTCAATCGAATTTGCGTTCAAGCTGTAAAGCCCCGGCAAATCTATTAGGCGCGCTGCTTTTCCGCCGAGATGCCAAACGCCTTCCTTGCGCTCGACCGTCACGCCCGGATAATTGGCGACCTTCTGCCGCATTCCGGTTAGGGCGTTAAAAAGCGTCGTCTTTCCGGCGTTCGGGTTTCCGGCGAGCGCGACGGTCAGGCGGTCATTGACTGTTGAGGTTTGTGCGGGTGCGATTGTCGCCGTCGGTAATACTTGTTTTGGCATTTAATTTATAATTGCTCGTATGAACAGTTGTTCAGATAATCATTTATAATAATCGGTTGATTTCTGCTCGTCAAACAACAATCGGCAATTTATGAGTCGCTTCCGCGCCGACTGCTGAAATTCACCAAATCGGTTTGTTTAGAAACGCTCAAGCTCGCCAGAGAAGCAAAAGTCCCGTCATAATTAAAACCACGCCGCTCAGTTGATTAATCCGCGTCCACCAATGCGAAATCGAGCGCAGCCGCGCGACCAGACCGATGCTCGTGCCGAATAAAACGAGCGGAACGCCGATGCCCGCGCCGTAGGTGAAAAGCAATCCGGTTCCGAAAAGCAGTCCGCCGCGTCTCGCCGCGAACGACAAAACCGAAGCCAGCACGGGCGTGGCGCACGGCAGAATCACGAGCGAGAAAACGAGTCCGGTCAAATATGCCCCGATTGATCCTGCGCGAACGGGTTTCCAATCGGTCAAACCCGGCAGTTTGAGTTTGACAGCTCCGAGCAGATGCAAGCCCATTACTATGGGAACGAGTGCCAAAATGTAATAAATTGCCGCCGGCATCTCGCCGAAAAAGCCGCCGATGAGAACGACAATCAATCCGAGCAGGGCGGTCGCCGTCGCCACGCCGAGCGCGAACAGAATCGAAAGGAGAAGGCATCGCCGCAGAGTCGGCGCGGAGTATCCGCAGAGATAACCGCAGACCGCCGGAATCAGCGTGTAACAGCACGGGTTAAAGCCCGTGACAACGCCGCCCAGAAAAGTCAGGATGAAGACCATCAGGGAAATTTGCTCGAAATCAGGCGGGTTTATCATTTTGTTTCTTTGAGTCTGGCGATGGCGTTTTCAACGCCCGTCGAAACTTTTTCGCCTTCGCCCTCGAAGCGTTCCTGTTCCGTGCCGTCCGGCGACGCGATGAGAATTGTCGGCAGCACTTTGACTTTGTATTTTTCTACCAAAGCCGACTCGGTTTTCACGTCGGGACGTTTTACGATGACGCGCCCGGCAAGCTCGCGTTCGGCGCGGTCGGCGTAGGCATAAATCTTGCGGCATTCTTCGTCCTGATCTTTCGGGTTGTGGAACAGGTAGAAAATCTTTTGCGCTTCAGTCGTTTGCGCCTTTGTTACAGGCGACGAAGCCACCGCTGCTTCAGCGGTATTGGCGACGGACGGTTTTGTATCGTTCGTCTGATTTCCGCTTCCGATAAATTTGTAGGCGAGAATTCCCGCAACCGCGAGAACGACAAGGAAGAGAATTGCTTTTTTCATAAGTTTTGGTTTTGCCGGCGAAAACCATTCGCCGGTTCTAATTTGAATTTACGCTTACCATTCGGGCGCGTTTTCGCCGTCGAGATCGCCCAACGCGCGGTCTTGTCGGAAGGTAAAATTTAACTGCATCGAAAGTTTGGCGCGTTCGATTTCGCGTCCCAGATAAGCGGCATGGTCGAGTTGGCTGACGAGTCCGCGCTCGATAATTTCGGCGCAAATCTTCGCCGGGTCGCTGCCCTCGATGACGCACGTCGGCTCGCCGGAATTGCGATAATGCTCGACCAGCAGCCAGTCGGCTTCCGGCTTCGGATGCACGATGAAAAATCCGGCGCGGTCGAGTTTTAATTTCACCGTTTCGCGGGCGATATAGTGCGGCACGCGCGCCGATTTTATCGCCGCCGCGTTCGGCATCGCGCCCGGATTGCGGAGACTCAGTTCGGCAGCTTTCGCTTCAATCACGCCCAAGTCTTCGCAGCCGATTAAATCAATAATTTCGATTTGCTTTTGAAAGCGGCTGATTTGCTCCGCCGTCAGCGTTTTTATCCACGGACGCTTGCCCGGAGCATCGCTGATGCGCCCGCGCTCGTTCACGCCGTTCGTGTGCAAAGCCTTAATACACGCTCCCGTCTGGTGTCCTTTGGCTTCCTGACCGCAGAGAATCAGAAAGCGTATCGAGAGATTCGCCACGATGTTTTTGACGACTTTTTCGATGCCGATATTTTCGGTGAAAACTTTGCCACAAATCGCGCAATTCTGGTCGCACAGTTTTTCTGAAAATTCTTTGTAGAGTTCTTCGCTGGCGAGCGTGGCGACGGCGACCGCGCCTTTCGGATTGCCGAGCCGGTAATCGCCCGTTTCGACCGTCCACGCCGTTTCCGCCGCTTTGCCCGATTCGCGTTTCGGCATCGCAACCGGCGCAGCCGTCGTTACGGCAGGAGCGTCACAGCCGCACGACGAACCCGCGCAAGAAGAACCTGAATTTCCGACGGATGTTATTTTCGATGTTTTTTCTTTTATAACCGTCGGCGTGATATTGACTGGCGGCGCGAGCGGCAGAGATTTCCCTTTTGCTTCGATTGGCGGCGCGTCGCAGCAACCGGCGGCTTCCAAAGATTCCACGTCCGCGCTCTTGCCGTCGCTCAACTCGAACAGCCGATTACTCACGCCGACCGGATAACACGGGTCGCAGCCGATACAGTTGTGCGTCGGTTTGTGTTTTTGAGAAAGCGCGTCAATTTGCGCTCTGGCTTCGTCGGGCGCGGTTTCGCCCGCGCCCTGCAAAACCGCGTCGAATTCGTTGATCGTGTCAATGTAACAGCTACAACCTTCGCATTTTTCAATCGTGCCGATTCCGGCGAGCTTTTTCGCCAGCTTCACGAGTTCGGGCGATTTTGTTATTGTTCGTTCCCCGTTCATATTCTCGCCTCTGCCAAACACATTGATTGGCGCAGACCGGAAAACGCGCTCGCCAGCAAGCTCACCCGTTCTTTGTCGGCAATCGAGTAGTAAATCATCTGCGCATCGCGCCGGGTTTTCAAAATACCTTGCAATTTCATTTTGTTGAGGTGCGCCGAAACGGTCGTCATACTCAAATTGAGCAATTCGGCGAAATCGCAGACGCACAACTCTTCGGCTTCGGTCAGAAAAAGCAGAATCCGTAAGCGGTGCGAATTCCCGACGGATGCAAAAAAGTCGGCGAGAGAATCAATGTCGCTACCTGCTTCTAACATACGCTCCTTCATTCGCTTCAAGTTACTTAAGCTAATGGTCGTTCCGCCCGGACAAATTTTGTTTTCGTTAATCGGTAATTTTTTAGATAACATAGTGTATTCCTGTATTCCAACGATTCATAGAATACAAGAATAAAAATATAAAAGCAAGTATTCAAAATTTTATTTATGATTTTTCGTCATCAGATTTGCAATCGCACCTGGTCATTTAAAGTTTAGCAATCGCAAGCTGTTCAAAATTACCAGCACAGTTACACCGACATCGGCGAAAATAGCGAGTGCCAAACTGCTCAATCCGAGAATTGCCAGAATGATGAAAATCAGTTTCGTAGCAATAGCAAAAATCGTATTGATTTTAATGGTTGAAATAGTTTTTCTGCCCAAGCGAACCAAATAAGGAATCAATTCCAGTCGGTCATTCAAAATAGCAATCGAAGCAGCTTCAATCGCCGTGTCCGAACCAGCCGCGCCCATTGCAATTCCGACCGACGAGAGAGCGAGCGCGGGCGCGTCGTTCACGCCGTCGCCGACCATCGCCGTCGCGCCGTATTTTTGCAATAGCTCGCGCACCGCGTCGGCTTTGTGTTCGGGCAGCATTTCGGCTTTGACTTCAGTAATTCCGACTTCTTTTGCCACAGCTTCGGCGGGCGCGTGATTATCACCCGTCAACATCACGGTTGCCACACCGAGCGATTTGAGTTCAGCGACTGCGGCGCGGCTTTCCGACTTGACTTCATCAGTTAAAGCAATGACACCTTCCACGCCGTCGTGACTGCTGATAACAACAGATGTCTTGCCTTGCTTTTGCAATTCCTCGACCTTAAAAACGATTTCGTCCTGCACGTCATGTTCTTCGGTGATAAACGGTAGTTTGCCGATACAGTGGTGTTTGTCATAGCAGACGACGCAATCGGCTTTCGCGCCTTTACCCATTATGGCTTGAAAGTTTTTAATCTGGTGTAGATCAATTTTTTCCGCATTCGCCGCTGCGACGATTGCCGAAGCGAGCGGATGCTCTGAGTAACTTTCGATTCCTCCGGCGCAGGCAAGAAGGTGTTCGCGTGAAGTTTCGCCGAACGGAATAACATCGGTAACTTTTGGCTTTCCGTAGGTCAATGTGCGGGTTTTATCCATTGCGACGGCTTTAATTTGCCCGATGGCTTCGATGTATTTGCCGCCTTTGACGAGCGCGCCTTTCGCCGAAGCGTTTCCGATTGCCGCATAAATCGAAATCGGCGTGGAGATGACGAGCGCGCACGGGCAGGCGATGACCAAAATCGTAATCGCCTGCTCGAACCAAGGATTGAAAGGCTGTCCGAAAACGAGCGTCGGAATGACAATCAGCAAAGCGGCGATGACGATAATTGACGGTGTGTAGTAACCGGCGAAAGTTTCGATGAATTTCTGCGTTTCGGCTTTCGTTTTCGTCGCGGCGAAAGTCGTTTCGATGATTTTCGCTAAAGTCGAATCTTTGGCGGTTTTCAAAACGCGAGCTTCCAGATAGCCCTGCATATTGAGCGTTCCGGCAAAAATTTTATCGCCCGCGTGTTTGTCTTTCGGCAAAGGTTCGCCCGTGATAGTTGATTCGTCAACGCTCGATGCTCCGCTTAAAACTTCCGCGTCGAGCGCGATCATATCTGACGGTTTGATAATCAAAATATCGCCGACCTTTATCTCTTCGATTTTTGTTTCAATTTCACTGTTTTCCCGTCGAATCAAAGTGGTTTTCGGCGTGCGATCAACCAGAGCCTGTAAAGCCGATTTGCTGGATTGAATACCGAAACTTTCGAGTCTTTCGCCCAATGCAAAAAGAACAATAACGACAGCGGCTTCTTCGTATTCGCCGAGGTAGAAGGCTCCGATAATAGCAATGGTCATTAATAGATTGATGCTGCGAAAATTGACTTTCGCCAACGCCCTGAGTCCTTTCCAAAGCGTCTGCCACCCGACCGCCAGAATTATCAGAGCGAAAAACGGCAACGCAATATCTCGGCGTAATTTGTAGCCTTCACCCATTAGGGAAAGAAATTCAAAAATGGCGACGAGCGCGACGCTGAAGATAAGCCACAGAAATTTGCGGTCTTGCCAGAGACCTGTTTTTTTTTGTTCGATTTTGACCAGTTCATTCATAATTACTCACGTTTTTTATTTTCCGATTCGCCGTTCGATTCATTCGGGCAAATACCGAAATGATTCTCTTTGTCCTTTTGACTGATAATATGAACACCGAAAAGTGTTTCAACTTCATCCAACTTTTCTTTGGCTTTATGCGCCGGATGAGAAACAGTTGGTTTTGGGCTTTTCTTTTTTATTTTTTTAGTTTTTGGATTGTCCATTTTCTCTCCTCATAATTTTCATTAAAAATGAATTTTGGGCTTCTTGCCTTTATTTTTTCTCTTGTGTGTCGCCAACCATTCACGCCGTTGCTGATGATTTAAGCCCGCCGATTGCAAATCCTTTTTATTAAATTTGAAACGGCGCAAACCGAATCTGAACAATAAATAAAGACCGCTTATTAATAGAAATGCAACGAGAGCTTTTACCCAAAATGAGTTTGCATCGCTGGTTAAAATCAACATTGCCGGAAAAGGCATCATTGTTACTCTTGAAAGAATCGTCTAATTCCGCCGTTTTATTTTTTTAATTCTTCGTCAATCAACGCCCGCAAATCCGCCTCGCTGAATCTTGCCAGCCGTCTGCCGTTGACGAAAAACGTCGGCGTTTGACGCACGCCCAAAGTTTGCCCGTCTTTCAAATCGCGTTGGATTTTCGCATTGTAACGATTTTCGGCAAACGCCGAGTCCATTTTGTTCATATCAAGCCCTAATTCCATCGCATATTTTTTGAAAAGCGCATTGATGTCGGCGGGTGCGCTCGCCTGCGGTCCGTGTTTCGTTCCCCATTCGGGCTGTTTTTGAAAAAGCAATTCCTGCGCCTGCCAGTATTTGCCCTGCTCTCCGGCGGCTTCGGTAAATGTCGCGGCGGAAAGCGAATTCGGATGCAACGGCATATAGCGGGCGACAAAGCGAATTTTGCCTTCATAATCTTTGAGCAGTTTTTTGACGCTCGGATGAAAAGCGGCGCAGGCTTCGCATTCGGGGTCGTAAAATTCGACTAATGTAACCGGCGCGTCTGCCGCCCCTAAAGTCGGGCTGTCCGGGCGAATTAGATTTTCCGTGTTGACGGCTGATTTATTTGAATTGCTATTCGTTGAAACTCTTTCGTTTTGCACCGAGCTTCGGTAATAATTTGCGCCGACGATAGCCGCGATAACGACGAGGACGACAATCGCCCCTAAAATTTTGACTTCTTTTCTCATAAAATTATTTTTCCTCTTGTTTATAAAACAATAAGCACAAGGCAATGCTGACAAATGCGGTCAAAGCCATCAGCGGGATCGTGATAAAACCGAGCCATTCGATTTGCTGCGAAGTGCAAGAAATTCCTTGTGTGCAGGGCGTGATGCTTTCGGGCAGAATTCCGTAATAAAGCAGATTGTGATAAATCGAAATCATCAGACCAATAAAACAAAGCGGCAGAGCGTAGTTTTTCATCCGTCCGTCGCGTGAAATGATACCGATGCCGATTATCAAAACCAGCGGATACATCGCAATTCGCTGATACCAGCACAAAACGCACGGCGGGAGTTGCATTACTTCGCTGAAGAAAAGACTGCCAACCATAGCAACTAAAGCGATAAACCACGCCAGATACGGGAGAAAATTATTCGCATTTGTGATTTGTGTCTTGACTGCTTGTTCCGTTTCTTCCATCTTCATTTCCTTTTTTTATAAATGCGTTTCGTGTTCGGCGAAATCGCCGCGCTCAGTCTGAACGGTAACGTGCGAAATTTTGAATTCTTCGGTGCAATGCTCGTGAACTCGCGTCAGAACATTGTCGTGTTCTGCTCCATCGGCTAAAACCGCGTGGACACTCATCGCATTGACACCTGAAGTCAAACTCCAAACGTGTAGGTCGTGAATCCCGGCAACGCCTTCGATTTTTGTCAGACTTTCGCGCAGTTTCGGTAAATCAATATCCGCCGGAGTGCCTTCAATTAAAACGCCGACAGCATCTTTGAGTAACGCCCAGGTGCGCGGCAAAATAAAAAGCCCGATGCCCGCCGAAATAATCGGATCGGCGTAATACCAACCCGTCGTCAGCATGATGATTCCAGCGATAATCACGCCGATTGACGTGAGCATATCGGACAAAACTTCAAAATACGCGCCTTTCATATTGAGGCTTTCTTTTGAGCCGGAGCGAAGAATATAGATTCCGATTATGTTAATAACCAGACCGATTGACGCCACGCCAAGCATTACCGCGCTTTGCACTTCCGGCGGATTTTTGAAACGCTCGTAGGCTTCATACAAGATATAAAGCGAAATCAAAATCAGCACGACGGCGTTGGTCAAAGCCGCTAGAATTTCGACACGGTAATAGCCGTAAGTGCGTTCGGGCGTGGCGGGTTTTTCTGCAAACCAAATCGCCAGAAGTGCCAGCCCGACTCCGGCAACGTCCGTGAGCATATGTCCGGCATCGGCGAGCAGGGCAAGGCTTCCCGTCCAAAGTCCGCCGATGACTTCGACAATTAAATAAAAGGTGGTCAATCCGAAAACGATTGCCAGACTTTTTTTGTTTTTCCCAGCCGCGCTGGTAACGTGACCGTGTGAATCTCCCATAAAATTTTTACCCGACCATTCCGAGGATCAAAAAAAGCAGAAATCCGGCGAAAAACGACGACGTAATGAGCGGCGTTTCCGGCACTTCGTGCGCTTCGGTCAGTAGTTCCTCAGTTACTAAGAATAATAATGCCGCCAGACCGAACGATAATACGGCTTCGAGTGTTTCGGCGGAAACTTTTTGCAAAACGGTTGCTCCTATCATTGCGCCGACAACAATCAAAAGGGATAAGCCCGTTGTTGTCAAAACGATTTTCAGACGCGGACTTTTCGATTGAAGCATTGTCGAGGCGATTGCCAATCCGAGCGAAAGCAATTCGACCGTCAATGCCAGCACGAGCAATTTGCCTTCTTTTGCGCCAGCCGCGAAACCAATTCCGATCAGAAATCCATCAATCAAAATATCAACACCGACTCCGAAAATCATCGCCTTTGAAATTGGTTCTGCGCTTTGGAGTTCTTCGCCCTTGACAACTTTTCCCGCTGCTTCGCCGCCGAGTTTTTTAATGCCGAGCATCACCGCCACGCCGAGCGCAAAGCCGATAGCCGTCGCCGTTGCGTTGTGTTCCTTCATTACGTCAGGTAGTAATTCAACGGCAACTACCGAAAAAACTACGCCCGCCGCGAAATGCTGGATAACGCTTCTTAAAGTCGCGCTCGGCTGACGAAAAACGGCAATCGTCGCGCCAGTAATCGTCGCCGCGACGGGCAATAGCGAGTAGCCTAAAACGCTCAATAAGATTCCATTCATTTTTCGTCTCCGTTTGGCGAATTAACTTGCGAGCCGGGCTTTGAATCGTCGTCCCTTTTTTTGCGCTCGTAGCGGTCGTCGAGAAATTTCATTATCCGTGGCGCGCCGAACATCACCGCCGCGCCTAAAATTACCGCCAGAACGATAAAAACATAAAGGTAATTAAACTCCGGGTGTATATGATGCGGGTCGTTGTCCTGCCAGATCATTTAACGTCTGTCTCCTTTTTCTTTTGCTTATTGTTTTGTTGCCGTTTATCGAGATATTTCATCAATTTGATCCCGATAAATGAAACGGCAATAATTAAAATCGCACCGCAAACGACAAATACAATTACTCGATGTTCTATCAAAAGATGATAAATATTAGTTTCACGCACTGGATAAGCTCCGTTTTCACTTGAATTAAAACCACTTTTCCAATGTTATAACAAAAGCATTTCAGTCATCTTTTATTCAAAAAGAACCTTCTCTTAAAAATCTAATTATCCTCATCTGAATCATGAGGTTGCTTAACGACCTTGCTTTTCACTCCACGAGCCACTAGCAAATATCCAACAACAAACAATAATCCAAAAATTAACAAGCCAACAATAATTGAAATAATTGCTGGGTTTTGCAATATCCAATCCATCATAAATTCTCCTTAAAATTAAATTAAAAAAGCATTTTCAATCGGCGTAATCAAAATTACCCCATCGCCTTTTTTGCCCGTGTGGGCGTGGGCGCGAATTGCCGCAACGATTTGTTCAACCATATCGTCGTTGCAGGCAATCTCAATTCGTTTGTTTGGCTTAAACGGAATGAGCGCATCATTAGGATTCGTTCTTAATCTTTGTCCGAAGCCTTCGGAATCAACAATCGTCAAACCGGGGAAATTTTCGATGTCCTCGAATGCAACGACCAATCTATCAATAACAAACGGGCGCACGACAGCAATAATCAGTTTCATTTTTTTAATTTTCCTCCGTAAATTCTCCTTCCGGGTCTTTTTCAAACCAAGCGTAAAGCGTCGGCAAGATAAGTAAAGTCAGCAGCGTTGACGTAATCAACCCTCCGATAACGACCGTCGCCAAAGGTCGCTGCACTTCCGCGCCCGCGCTCGTGGCAATCGCCATCGGAATAAATCCCAAACTTGCCACCAAAGCCGTCATTAAAACAGGTCTTAATCTGGTTTCCGCGCCTTCGCGCACGGCATCCAGAACGCTTTTTCCTTCGTCGCGCAGTTGATTAATAAAACTGACCATCACCACGCCGTTCAACACCGCCACACCGAAAAGCGCGATAAAACCGACTCCGGCGGAAATCGAAAACGGCATTCCGCGCAGCGCAAGCGCGACGATACCGCCGACAATCGCAAACGGAATTCCGGTGTAGATCAAAAGAGCCTGTTTGATCGAATTAAATGTCGTGTAAAGCAGCACGAAAATCAGAAAGAGCGCGATGGGAACAACAATTAAAAGCCGTTCGGAAGCCCGCTGCAAATTCTCGAAAGTTCCGCCCCATTTTAAGTAATATCCGGGCGGCAAATTTACTTCTTTTTCGATTTTCGCCTGCGCTTCCGTTACGAAAGAGCCGATGTCGCGCCCGCGCACGTTGAGTTCAACGCCGATTCTCCGGCGCGTGTCTTCGCGCGAAATCTGCGCCGCGCCTTCGACGAGCTTGATGTCGGCGACTTGCGACAGAGGAACTCTTGAACCGTTCGGCGCGGTCAGCAACAGATTTTTGATCGTGTCAACATTTTTCCCCGATTCCTCGTTCAAACGGATGACGAGATTAAACCGCTGTTCGCCTTCGTAAACTTGTCCGGCTTCCTTTCCGGCGACGACCGCTTCGACCATATCGTTGACATCTTCGACGTTCAAACCGTAACGGGCAATCGCTGCGCGGTCGGGTTTGATTTGAAGCTGCGGCAAACCGCTCGTCGCTTCCGCCTTAACATCCTCCGCGCCCTGCACCGATTGAACGGCGCGAACTATTTCATCGCCTTTTTCCTTCAAAACGTCCAAATCATCGCCGTAAAGTTTGATGGCGACATCCGAGCGCACGCCCGAAATCAATTCTGCCACCCGCAATTCAATCGGCTGCGAAAAGCTGACGATGACTGACGGCACACGCTCTTCTAAAGCCTTCGACATTTTTTCGATTAGTTCGGTTTTGTCCTTCGTGGTTTTCCATTCGTCGTGCGGCTTTAAGGCGACATATAAATCCGAAAAATCAACGCTCATCGGATCGGTCGCAACTTCGGCGCGTCCGGTTTTGGAAATTACGGTTTTAACTTCGGGAAATTCCATCAAGACCTTTTCGACTTCGGTTGCTGTCTTAATAGATTCTTCGAGTGAAATGCTTGGCAGTCGCTGAACCTGTAACGCCAAATCGCCTTCATCAAGACGCGGAATGAATTCAGAGCCGAGATACGGGAAAATCGCGCCCGAAATAAACACTAACGCAACGGCAATCGCCAAAGCCTGAGCGCGGTAACGACCAACGAACGCGAAGGCGGGAATATAAAGTTTCTTCGCCCAGCGAATCAGAAAACTTTCCTTTTCCGAAACCTTGCCGCGCAAAATAAAAGTCATCATCGCCGGAACGTAAGTCAGAGATAAAATTAGCGAACCTAACAGCGCGAAAATCACCGTCAAAGCCATCGGCACGAACATCTTTCCTTCGATGCCGCGCAAACTGAGAATCGGCAAATAGACGATGGCGATAATGGCGACGGCGAAAACGACCGGGCGCGCAACTTCCAGGCAGGCTTCCAAAATCGTGCGTTCAGGCGGTTCGTGCGATTTATGCTCCTGCGCTTCTGCTCGCCGCCGAATTGTGTTTTCGACCATTACCACTGCGCCGTCAACAATCAACCCGAAATCGAGCGCGCCAAGACTCATCAAATTTCCCGATACGTTAAAAACGCGCATTAAAATCGCGGCGAATAACATCGAAAGCGGAATAATTGTGGCGACCAGCAATGCACCGCGCCAGTTGCCCAAGAGCAACATCAGCACGACGATAACGAGAATCGCGCCTTCAATTAAGTTCTTTTCAACCGTCGCAATCGCCCGGTCAATCAATTCTGTGCGGTCGTAAAACGGCACGAGTTCAACGCCTTGCGGCAAAGATTTTTTGACTTGTTCAACGCGCTCTTTAACTGAATTTACAACTGTGCGCGAGTTTGCGCCTTTGAGCATCAGAACGATTCCGGCGACGATTTCGCCTTTGCCGTCCGCCGTGACCGCGCCCTGTCGGACGGTTGATCCTTCGACGACTTCGCCGACATCGCGGACATAGACGGGAACGCCTTCCGCGCCGGTTTTGACGACGATATTGGCGACATCTTCTGCCTTTTCAACCAAGCCGATGCCCCGCAGTAAGTATTGCTCCGCTCCCTTTTCAATGTAAGCTCCGCCGACATTTGCGTTGTTGCGCGAAACGGCTTCGTAAATATCGCGCAAAGATAATTTGTAGGATTGCAGTTTTTCGGGCGAAAGACGCACCTGATACTGCTTTTCGTAACCGCCGAAGCTGTTGACTTCGGTTGCGCCCGGCACGCCAAGAAGTTGTCGCCTCACGTTCCAATCCTGCACGGTTCTAAGAGCCTTTGCGTCGTAGCTGCCATCTTTGGAAACGAGTTCGTATTGATAAATTTCGCCGAGTCCTGTTGAAATCGGACCCATTTCGGGCGAGCCGATATTTTCGGGAATCTGTTCGCGGGCTTGCGCTAGTCGTTCGAGGACAAGCTGCCGTGCAAAATATGTATTAACCGATTCATTGAAAACAATCGTTACCGCTGACAATCCGAATTTGGAAACCGAGCGGATTTCCTCGACATCCGGCAAGCCGGACATCGCCGTTTCGACCGGAAAAGTTACTTGCCGTTCGATTTCGAGCGGCGCGAGTGACGGCGCGGCGGTTAAAACCTGAACCTGCACATTCGTCACATCCGGCACGGCATCAATCGGCAAATTTATTAAACTGTATGCGCCGACCGCCGAC
>DAITPE010000010.1:0-23869 GCA_036833775.1 Pyrinomonadaceae bacterium
TTGAAAATTATTAATGTTCGCAGAACCGGCGGCAATTATTTTGCCGTCGCTTTGCAGCATTAAACTGTTGGACGCACCGCTGAAACCGCCGACATTCAACAAATTGAAACCGCCGTTCTGAGCCGGATTAAAGGTCAGATCGGGCGAACCGTCCTCTTCGCGCCGAACCACGCAGAATTGTCCGCTTGCATAAATAAAGTGAGTGCAACTGCTCGTAAAGATCATTTTGGAATCAGGCTGAATTATCAAATCTGCGATACTGATTATGGCACTAAAATTTACCTCGCGCTTTCCGTTCGTGCCGAAAGACTGGTCGAGTTCGACCTGCGCCGAAACTGTCGAGATGAAAAGAAATGCTGAAATAATCGAGCTAAAGAAAATACGTAACATTGGAAACCTCACGGGAAAAATGACTGAGTTAGAAATTGTTAAAAGAAATTCTCTAAAAGCATAAATGAAAATGCTCAAAAAGGTCAATGTTTTTTGGGAAACTGTGTTCAAATTATCAAATTCGTAAATTATCGCAAAAAGTCCGAATGCGGATTTGGCAGATCGGGCGGATCGTTTCGGATTTTGTTATAAACAATCCCGTAAAATCCGCCTGATTCGCCCGATCTGCGTTCAAATTAAATAGCTTCTAAAAATAAGAATGAGGGACGAATCGGATTCATCCCTCATCGCTCGGCTTACGGTTGAATTGTCGCCGTTATAGATCGGCGAGAAACGTAAGAAATAAAATTTGATGAAAATTATTTCTTTCAAATTAACTCATTTTATGTATTTGAGTCATTTGTGTTATTTGCTGTTGATTTACGTGTTTTCTTTAGATTATTAATTTTAGCTCCTTGTTCAAGCCACAATTTGTTGATTGAGCTGGCAAGTGACAGACATGAAACAGTTAATAAAGCAGTAACCACAAATGTAGTAAATCCTGAGATTAGAACTACGATTGTATTTCTCAAACTAACATATGAACCAATATTAACAGTTACTAAATCATTCACTAGAACAAGTAATTGAATTGCTAAAGGTAAAATTATGATTAGAAGTACTACCCATTTCCATTGCTTCTGTCCAAATCTTTTTAACTCCGAATCAATTGCTTTGGGTATTGTAAAAACTAAATGCATGCTCAAATATTCGTAACAATCCACTAAATCTTCTTTCTTGACTCGTTCAAAAACCTGATATGTAGAATTTAATTCAGTCCATAAACTTAATCTGAGCCAAATCAAAATGATGATGAATGTTAAACCGCTTACCATACTCAAATCATTAACATCGAAACTTGTTCCGAAGAAAGGAACTTTAAAAATCGTACTGTTTTCTCTTCGTATTCGTGCCATGATTCGCAAGTCTTCTTCTGCTTTTGTAATTTCAGTGCTAAGCAAAAAGTTGTCTGAAGTTAAGAACATTCCCAATTCTTTTTCTTTAGAATCATAAAAGGCTTTAGATGTAGTAAATCTGGAAGCGATAATTCTTTCTTTTTCTACCGAGACTTCGTTGTTAACAGAGTGTAATTCCTGACAGGGAGTTGGTTGATTGTTTAAATTAGTTGAATTGGAGGCTAATGAGGTGTTTGCAGCTTGATTATTTTGAACTATTTTCCGGTTATTGCTTTTAGGTATAGTCGGAGTCGGGGTTGGAATCACCTGTCTCGAGGAAAGACATTTTTCTTCTAATTGTTTTAGTAAAGTTTCTTTTTCCTTTAATACTTTTCTCGATTTGAGATATTCAACATTATTAGAAGCAAAATTAACGCGGGCACTAATCCAATTATCTGGTTTTGAATTCCAAAAACCTACAAATGCCAAAATACTTGCTGTACTCAAAATCAGAACAACGCTTCGTGAACGATTAGATGCTAAAATTACAGCATTTAAGAATGGTTCTATATTACTAAAAGGGACTTCATTTTCATTTTTCATTGTTTGATAAGCTCCCCAAAAATATTTAGCAAAAAAAAATCGGAAGTAATTTAATTACTTCCGATTTTTATACATTTACGGTTGAATAACGACCGCATAACTCGGCGAGTAGTTGCCGTAGATTTCGTTTTTCTCGATATAAACGGCGCGAATCTCGATCTGTTCGGCTTGTCCGGCAACCTGCGGGTGAATGTTGAACACGCCCGGATTGCTCGTCAGCGTCGCGGCATATTGCCAATCGCCGCCTTTGTGACGATATTCGAGCCGCAGAGCGTCCAGACCGAACAAACGGCAGACGGCTTCGAGCGCGAAATTAGGCAGCGAACGAAGTTTGACATCGGGTGTAAAATCATTCGGATCGCGGTTGGCTTCGTCGGGCGGAATGATGCCCAAAAGCTCGCCGTCGGCGGTCGTATAAATGGATTTTTGCGCCTTGATGGTTGCGGCAATTTCACGGATGCGCGCCTTGATACCCGGCGGAACATTGTTCGGCAAATTGTCGGGCAATGCCCACGCCGGCATCGTCAACGCAGGCGAACCGAGCGCACCGCCCGCAATTCCGTCGGTATAATCGGTAAGCTGTTCCATCTGGTTTTTAACGGACAGCTTTGCCCCCGCCCAATATTGCAGCCACAAATTATCCTTTTCGAGCTGCACCATTTTATCCGTCACCCCATATTTCGCGGCGAGCGAATTGTTCAACTCGGTATAAAAATTCTGAGACCAATCGGCAAGTGCCGACCAAGTATTCGGAAGATAGTCTTTTGACATAATAAGCTCCTTAAATTTTATTTAGTTTTTTAGTGGATTTGGTTATCTGACGAAAAGCGGGAGTGTTTGGGAAAACAAGGTCTTGACAACCGCAAGGGCTTAAGCCGAATTGAAAAAAGTGAAAAGCGGAATACCGCAAAATTCCAAAACGCTTTGGCTAAACGCCTGATAAGAAAATTCGTTTGGAATTATAAGCCGATAAATATCATTTATGCAAGGTTTTTTTTCGGCGTTGGTTCAAATTTATGTATGACAGGCTGAATTACTCGAAAAATCGCAGGTTTTGCAACAGGATTTGCCCGCAAAGTTATATCACTGTGCGGGCAAAGGGCAACGGCTATGCGGGCAAAGGGTATGCCCTTTGCTCGCATTTAACGGTTCGAGGGAAGCAAAGCCTATGACCTTTGCCTGCACTGAACGACCAAAGGGAAGCAAAGGCTCTGCCCTTTGCCCGCAAATATTCATCCGAGGGAAGCAAAGGGCAATCCCTTTGCCCGCAATTAACGCTTCGCGGAAGGCAAAGGACAATCCCTTTGCCCGCAAAGTCCGCCAGAAAGAAAGCAAAGGGCTTACCAAGGAAAACCGCAAACCGTTCGTGGCGGGCAACCAGCAAATAAAAGAAAAAAATATTTCACCCGAAACCGCCCTTTTATGCTATATTGAAGGCGAAAAACCAAACAAAACAGTTCAGAGTTCAAACTTCAGTTTGTATTCCGCTAAACATACTCAAACTAAAGTTTGAACTCTGAACAAAAAACATAACTAAAAACCCGATGCCCGAACCCAAAAATCCCAAACCGCGCCAGCCACGCCGAAAAACCGAAGATACCGAACAAACACAGGAAAAAATGTGTCATATTCACAATGAATTGAAACATTGGCACGATAAAAATGTAATTCGTAAAAATGTTTGTATATCTCCAGAGGAAACGGAAAAATATGAGTTAAAAGAGCATTTGACTGAATTTGAAGGTAATTATTATTGTCTTTTTCATCTGCCGACAAAGGAAAAAGATGTTGCAAAGTTTGAAGAAATATTTCAAGCTCGTTTGGAAAAAATAGATAAACAATGTGCCGAAATCGATGTTGAATTTCCCAATGATGAAGAAAAACAAGGGGAAGCCAAAAGACATAGAAATATTGACTATGATTTCTGCTATATTTGGTTTCCCTCTGATGTTAGATTATCAGATAGACAATTCAGCGAATACACAAATTTTAGTTCGGCAACCTTTAATGCAAACGCAAATTTCGGCTCGGCAACTTTCAGCGCAATAGCAAACTTCAACTCGACAATCTTTAATGCATATGCAGATTTCGGCTTGGCAACCTTTAATAAAGAAGCAGATTTCGGCTTGGCAACCTTTAATAGAGAAACAAATTTCGGTTCGACGACCTTTAATGAAGACGCAAATTTTAATTCCGCAATCTTTGTTGCAATCGTATATTTTAACTCTACAACCTTTAACGGAATCGCATATCTCGACTCGGCAACTTTCAGCAAATACACAATATTCATCTCAGCAATCTTTAATGCAAACGCAAGTTTCGGCTCAGCAATCTTTAGGGAATCAGTAAATTTCAATTCGGCAACCTTCAATTCAATGGTTTCTTTTGAATCCGCATTATTTTGTGAAAATGTGGTTTTTAATCGTGTAACATTTGAAGAAAGATCACATATTAAATTCTGGAATACTTCATTTTGTTCAAAGGTTTCATTTGTAGCTGCCGAAGTTAGCGGCTATTTTGAATTTGAGGGAGATGTTTTTTTATCTTCGGAAAAGGTCATAGTATTACGAGAAGAAAAAGGAATTTCCATCGACAAAGAACAAGAAGCTATCTTGGAGTTTCAAGATGTTAGGTTAAAAAATCCCGAAAGACTTTCATTCAGTTCGATCAAACTACGCCCGAATTGGTTTGTCAATGTCCTTGAAACGCGCAAGATCGAATTCAGCGATGTCGAATGGCTGAACAGCGAGATCGACATCGACCGCACAGGACTCGACAGGGAATTAGAATGTTTAAGAAAAAGAAATGTCAGCCGTGCGGAAAAGACTTTGATAAATGCCTGTAACCAGCTTGCTGACAACGCCGAAGCCAACCGCCGTTTTGAAGATGCAAAAACATTCAGAAAGCAAAGTATCGCCTTACAAAATTATGATTGCCACGTCGGCGACGGGATTGATGAATATGGGAAAGAGATGATTCGCGCCAATGTCTGCAAAGGATATACGGTTGTAAATGAAGACGGCGGAAATTATTTTTGCTTACTTCATAATCCCGATCCGAACAAAGCCAAAATCTTTCTCGATCATTATCAAACACTCCGCGAATTGGGCAAGACTGATTTCAGAGGCGTGGTTTTTCCAATCTCGCTCAGATTCTACGGCGAACTACCTGATAAAATTAACTTTTCATATTCAGTGTTTCAAAGAGAAATCCGTTTTCACGAAGCCAAAATTAATAGATTGGATTTTTACAAAGCCCGCTTTGAAAAGAATTCGGAATTTATCATCGAATATTCGGAGTGTAAGGAAAATATCCAATTGGATAAAGCCGTTTTGGACGGCAAGGTATTCATTAACGGTTTTCTCAATCACGATTTTTTTGAGAAACCTATCCGTGCGCTTTCAATGACGGACGTACGTATCGAAAAACCTCAAAATATTAATTTCAAATCCATCCGTCTGCGTCCGCATTATTTCGTCGGGGTTGATGCAAGTAAATTCATTTTGCACGATTGCGTTTGGAATGAAACGACGATCGATGAAGAATTGAAATGTTGTTCGCACAAAGACCTTGCCCAAACAGCGAATCAAATTGCCATCAACTACGAAGAAAACCGCCATTTTGAAGAATCTTCTTTTTTTCGCTCTCTGGCAATGGAAACCAAACGTATCGAAAAGAAAGGATTGAAAAGAATATTCAACCTTTATTCGTTCTACAAGTTAACAAGCAGTTACGGCGAAAATTGGCGCAGAGCGGCTTTATTTTTGTTCTTAGTTCTTTTCTTTTTTGGTTTTTATTACGCAACTCCGTGTGCGAAATTTGAATACGGCGAAAAACCGCCGAAAAAGGTTGAAAGTTTTGTTCAGCAAGTTTGCAACCTCGCCACGATGAAAGGAAATGCAGGCGGCTTGAACGGTTGCGATTCGGCATTTTACAGCCTTGCCGTTTCAGCGTTGCAAAAGCCCGAACCGAAACCTGCCGATGCTTTGACGAAGTTTTTCGTAATACTTCAAACGATCTTCGCACCGTTGCAAGCCGCGCTGTTGGCGTTGGCGATCCGGCGGAAGTTTATGCGTTGATTTTCAGCTTTCGGATTTGCGGAATGATGAAATTATTTTTTTGATGACCGTGACAACTCCGACCGCGAGCAGACCGGCGATGATTCCGTAGGCGACTTCTTTGATGATTGACGGAACTTGCGGCAGTAGATCGTGCAGAAAGTGGATGTTATGGGCAAAAATTCCGCCCGCGACGAGAATCAAAGCGATCGTGCCGACAACGCCTAAGAAACGGATAACTTTGGGCAGTAAATTAACCAGAAATTGTCCGAATTTCGGCGCAACGCCTTTTTTTTCGTCCGAACCGATGAGTTTGTAGCCGATGTCGTCCATTCTCACGATCAGCGCGACCAGCCCGTAAACGCCGACCGTGGCGATCAAAGATACGATCGAAACCGTCAGAATCTGCGTCGTCAGCGGTTTGTCCAAAACTGTTCCGAGCGCGATGATGACGATCTCGACCGACAAAATAAAATCGGTCGAAATAGCCGATTTGACCTTTGTTTTTTCTGCTGTTTCGCTGTCTTCGGGGTGTGTTTCTTCGACGGAATGCGAATGTTCGTTGCGGTGAAAAATCCAATGCAGAATTTTTTCAACGCCTTCATACGCCAGATAAATTCCGCCGACGAGCAATGCGATAACGATCGCGGGCGGAAAGATCACATTTAAAATAAATGCTAAAGGAACGATGATGAGTTTGTTGATGAACGAACCTTTGGTGATCGCCCATAAAACGGGAAGTTCGCGCGAAGAAACAAAACCCGTCGCCTTTTCCGCGTTGACGGCGAGATCGTCGCCCAATATTCCGGCGGTCTTTTTCGTGGCGACCTTGCTGGCTAAAGCAACATCGTCCATCAACATCGCTATATCGTCCAAAACTGCAAAAATTCCCGATGGCATAATTGTTTATGAAAAATTAATTAAAAATGTATTTCCGATCTAAGATATAAAAGTTAAAAATCCGTGCTTATCCGATTTTATACGAGTTCATCCGAGGTAAAACTCATCGCATAACTTCAAATTTCAAAGTTATTGAATAGATTCTGATATTTTACGTGAATCTGCCGCTTGTTGCCAATGAGCGCAAAATTCAAGTTCTGCAAAATATACCGAGAAATTTTTGAAATGATTATCGTTTGCATTAAATCGCGGATTTGGCGTTGGTGATTCGGCGGAGTTGATGAAAAAAAGAACGCCTTTGCGAATTGCGAAGCGTTCTTTTTTCTGGACAATAGAAAGTTAAGTCTTATGGAACAGAATAGACGTTTGGAACGGGAACATCGGTAAGTGCGCCGAATTGGACGGTCGGAACGGCAGATGTCGAGCCTTGAACATACCAGTTGCCCTCGGACGGACGGTAAACAGCCGTATCGTTTTTACCGTCGCCGTCGTAATCGCCCGGTGTCGGAATGTCAGTGCTTACTCCGAATGGAAGCGAGTAGAAAGTTTGGTTTTCACTGCGGAGTATATACCAAGTTCCGTTTGACGGGCGGAAAACTGCAACATCCGCTTTTCCATCGCCGGTATAATCTCCCTGAACGGTTTTATCTCCGGCAGAACCAAATGTCGTGCTCATCGTGTTTCCGTTTTGTGAACCGATAATCCACCATTGTGAAACCGAGGGACGGAAAACGGCAATGTCGTCCTTGTTATCGCCGTCATAATCCGCCACAACGGGTTTATCTTCAGCTACGCCAAAAGTAGTGGTAATGGTGCCGCCGGTTGATTTTGCGATATACCAAGTGCCCGTACTCGCACGATAAACCGTCGGGTCGGCTTTAAAGTCGCCGTCAAAATCGCCGGGTGCCGGAATATCACCGCTCGTGCCGAATGGAACACCGTAAAATGTGTTGTTTTCGGAACGCAAAATATACCAAGTTCCGTCTGATGGTCGCCAAACCGCAACATCGGCTTTTCCATCGCCAGTAAAATCGGCGGGGACGAGCTTATCGCCTGAAACTCCAAAATTGACGGCATTAAATGTTCCGTTCGGATTTCTCAAATACCAATTATTTTCAGAAGGACGATAAACGGAAACATCGGTTTTACCGTCGCCGTTGAAATCGAATTTTGCGCCTGAAAGTTGTTGTTCCAGATAGAGGAGCGCGGCATCGACGTTAATTCTCGGTTTTACCCGATTGTTCGCGCCTGAGCGCGTATCGGTTATGTTCGTTCCGGTCACTTTCAAGGCATTTAGAATCTGGTCAACCGTGGCATTCGGGAATCTTTGCTTAAGAATCGCCCAAGCTCCGGTGACGTGCGGGGCTGCCATCGACGTTCCGGCTAGATTGCCGAATGTTCCGCCGGGAAGCGAAGAATTGATCCAACCACCGGGTGCGAGTAGGTCGAGAATATCGGCGGAATTTGAAAAATAACAGACCTGATCTAACGGGAAGGTTACATTTTGGAAAGTTCCGCCGTCGCCGGTCGCCCCGACACTTACGGCAGCATCGATACAAGCCGGAGAACCAATTCCTGAAGTACTACTGTCATTTCCGGCAGCAATGACCGTTGCGACCGAATTTGATTTTAAGTTTAAGATCGCCGCTTCCATCGCACCGTTTTGTCCGCAGGCTGTCGGAGTGCTTCCGCTGCCGATGCTGATATTGACGGACGAAATGTTCGGGATGGTGGTCGTTCTCAGATACAGTACGCGTTCTAAACCTTTGAGAATATCGGAATCAAACGCGTAAATGGACGAACTGATATTTCCGGTTCCCGGATGAACGATATAACGCCGCGTCATCACCATGATCGAGATCAGATTGGAATTTTTCGCAACTCCGCTGCTGACACCGTTACCGGCGGCAATTCCGGCAACGTGTGTTCCGTGTCCGCAACCGCTGTAACCGCACGGTATTCCAGAGTCGACATCGGTTCTTTCAGTTGGTCCACCGCATAAGTTTTCGATTCCGCCGCCTTCGTAATCGAAACTCTCTTGTGAATAGCAGGCTTCGGAGATCACTTTTCCGGCTAGGAACGAGTGATATTTGTCAACGCCGCTGTCAATCACCGCGATCACCTGTCCTTGTCCCGTATAACCGAGATTCCAAGTATCGTCCGCACCGATGATCGGGATGCTCTGAGCAAGCGACAATTCCCGCTGCTGGTCTTCGGCAATGTTTTTGACGAGCGGAGATTTTTGCATAAACTTTAATGTCTCTTCATTAGCCTCAATGGCGATAAATGGAATGTATTCATATTTCGCAACAACGGTTGAGCCGAATTTTACAGTTTTCGAGATTAATTCATTTTGCTTTTCTTTTATCGATCTTCTTTGAAAGTATTTTTGTTCATTTGATAAATAACCTTCGGGGGTATTATCGATATTAAGCCCGACAATCACAGTTATCGGTTTATTGCCTTTTGCTTTCGCAATTAAACTTTCAAAATTATCTGTTCCGACATCGTTGTTTTGAAATTGGGCAAAAACTGTAGGTATGGAACAAATTAATATAAATATAATTTGTCCAAACAAAAAATTAGACGTTTTTTTCATTTTATTCTCCTTGGATATTAGATTTAGTACGCCAAGAAATGCGTTGGAGTACGACGGGTTTTAAATACAAATCGACCTTTTCGGGTAGGGGGAAATATAAAAAGTCGTAAAAATTGAAGTTATTTTAACAGTTCTGATTAAAAAAACAAGGGAATAAAAAATAAGACTAGTAAAACAAATTCATCAGTAAATTACGGGCAAAAGTGAATCATTCTAAACCTCATATATGACTGAATGATTAAAATACAGTATTGGAAAAAAACGCACCACACATTAATTTTCTATTCGCCGATTATTTTTACCAGAACTCGTTTACGTCTGCCGCCGTCGAATTCGCCGTAGAAGATTTGTTCCCAGGGTCCGAAATCGAGTTTGCCGTTGGTGATCGCGCAGACTACTTCGCGTCCCATGATCTGGCGTTTGATGTGCGCGTCGGCGTTGTCTTCGCCCGTGTCGTTGTGGCGATATTGTTTGACGGGTTCGTGCGGCGCGATTGCTTCGAGCCATTTTTCGTAATCGTGATGAAGTCCGCTTTCATCGTCGTTGATAAAAACCGAAGCCGTGATGTGCATTGCGTTCACCAAGACCAAACCTTCTTTCACGTCGCTTTCATTGATACATCTTTCAACGTCGCGCGTGATGTTGATAAAAGCACGGCGCGTCGGGATGTCGAACCATAATTCTTTTCGGAAACTTTTCATAGTTTGAAAATTATAGCTTAAGTAATCGTGCAAAGCGGATTTTAAGAAGGATTATCCACAGATAAACACAGATTGACACAGATTTTTATGATGTTTTTGAAGAAGTTTTTTGAAAAATCATTTTCTTATCCGATTTTATCTGTGTTCATCTGTGGATAAATAAAACTTAGCATTCGCCTACTTTAATTTTTCGATGTCGGCTTTTGTCCACGCGCTCGATTTGAAATAGTAAATTCGGCGGTTAGGTTTGCGTTCAAAATCGAAAGCGTCTTCGAGCGAAAAACCGTAACTGCCTCGGCAAAGCGGTTCGTTCCAATCGTTGCCATTGCGAAGAAAGGTTTTGATCGTTTCATCGTCTGCGCCCATATCGAAGGACATCGGAACGGCTTCGTCAACCGGAAAATCATTGAACCAAGCATCGCCGACACACCACGAAGCGAGCGAAGTCATCGTCAAAGGTATGTTTTCGGGAATCGATTTTTTTAGTTGATTGATAAATTGACGATAAAATTTGCGTTCGGACGCGACGGCATCAAAATCAATCTGAACAGCACGGACATTCGGACGATTTAATGTTTGTGCAACGAGATTGACGAGATTATTTAATTGTCTTTCGGAAAACATCGGACGTTTTCCGCCTTGTTTGTTGGTTTCGATTCGCGTCACGGCGATCAAATATGTGTCCGCGTTTACTTCCAAAGGCTGACGGCGCGGATTGAAAATAACTTCGTCGTTTTGCAGATAAAGCCTTTGCGCGTAAAAAGCGACGCCGAATTGTTTGGAATCAAGAAAACGCAAATCTTCAGCACGTTCCCAAGCCCACAAGAATTTCGGCGGCATTTCGTTTGCAAGACGCGGATTTACTTGATTAGCTGAACGGCAGCCGAAAAGCATCAGAAAGATTAGTAAAGGCAAAATTTTTCGCACAATTCATTTTCCGTTGTTTGGTGCAAAATTTAAAATGTAAAACTAAGAACAAATTAACAGGGATAACAGGATGAACACAGATTTAATTATGTTTTTATCCACGTTCATCTTGTTATCCCTGTTAATTTCATACTATCAAATACTCTCGAAACATTAATAGCATTCAAGATTTAAGTTTTGATGAAACAATCTGTTATACTTTCTAAAAACTGAATGGTCATTCATTTCACTTGACCGAATAAAATACAAAAATATGAATATCGAACGTGAACAACTTGAAATGGACGTGGTTTTTGTCGGCGCGGGACCGGCAAATCTGGCGGCGGCTCTGCATCTGAAAAATTCGATCGCCGAACATAACGAACTGGTCGAAAAAGGAATCAAAAAAGGCGTGAAAAAGATCGACGATCTTGAAATCGCCGTCGTTGAAAAAGGCTCGTTCGTCGGCGCACACATTCTTTCGGGCGCAGTGATGGACCCGATCGCAATTCGCGAATTGATGCCCGATTTTCTCGAACAAGGTTGTCCGGTCGATGCCGCCGTGACCGAAGACGCTTTTTGGTATCTTACCGAAAACAAAATGCTTAACGCACCGATCGTTCCGCCGCCGCTCAAAAATAAAGGCAAATACATCATCAGTTTGAGCAAAATGTGCGAATGGCTCGCGGAAAAATGTGAAGAAGCCGGAATCAACATTTTCCCCGAATTTCCCGCGTCCGAAATTCTTTACGACGAAAACGATCGCGTGATCGGAATTAGAACGGGCGACAAAGGCATCGACAAAGAAGGACATCCGAAAGGAAATTTTGAACCCGGAGTCGATCTGCTTGCGAAAGTTACCGTTTTGGGCGAAGGTTCGCGCGGAAGTCTTGCCAAACAAGTCATTCAGCGATTGGGTTTGATGGAGGGCAAAGAACCGCAGGTTTACAGTTTGGGTGTCAAAGAAATTTGGGAAGTTCCGGCGGGGAATTTTGAAGAAGGAAAAGTCGTTCACACGCTCGGTTTTCCGTCAGACACGCAAACTTACGGCGGCGGCTGGATTTACGGGATGAAAAACAACACCATTTCGATCGGTTATGTGACGGGTTTGGATTACGTCGATCCGAATATCGATCCGCACGCCGAATTTCAAAAGTTCAAAACGCATCCGGCAATCGCAAAAGTTCTCGAAGGCGGAAAAATGCTGAAATACGGCGCGAAAACGATCAACGCGGGCGGTTGGTGGACAATGCCGAAACTTTATTCCGACGGTATTTTGTTAATCGGCGATTCGGCTTCGATGTTGAACGGGCAACGCATCAAAGGAATTCACACGGCGATCAAATCGGGAATGCTCGCGGCGGAAACGATCGTTTTTGCGTTTGAAAACGATGATTTTTCGTCGAAAAGTTTGAAGGAATTTGAAGAAAAAGTTAATCACAGTTGGATATACGACGAACTTTATCCGGTTCGCAATTTCCACGCTTCGTTTCAATCGGGACGCTGGATGGCACTTGTCAACGGCGGTTTGCAATTTATCACGGGCGGCTACGCCTGGGGATTTATGCCCGTTGAACATCACGTTGCCGGACACGAAAGAATGGCGAAGCTTGCCGATTTCGACAATGAAAAATTTGCAAATCGCTATGAAAACGTGAAATTCGACAAACAATTGACTTTCGACAAAGTGACCGACGTTTTCCACGCCGGAGTCGCGCACGACGAAGATCAGCCTTCGCATTTGCACGTTCTCGATACGGAAATCTGTGCGACGCGCTGTGCGGAAGAATACGGAAATCCGTGTCAGCGGTTTTGTCCGGCGGCGGTTTACGAAATGGAAGTCAATCCGAAAACCGAACGGCGCGAATTGAAAGTCAATTTTTCAAATTGCGTTCACTGCAAAACCTGCGACATTGCCGATCCGTATCAGATCATCAATTGGGTCACGCCCGAAGGCGGCGGCGGTCCGAATTACAAAGGAATGTAATTCAATTTGAGATTTGGGAATTCGAATTTCGGATTTGGTCTGGGAATTGCTTAATTGTTTTTTTACTGAATTAGTTTGTATTAAATTAATTCATTAAATAAAACGAAAAATGGGAGAAATTTTATGGCAATTCCGAATAAAGACGAAGTAAAAGGAACTTGGGAACAAGTTAAAGGCGCAGTTAAAGACAAGGTCGGCGAAGCGACGAACGACCGCGATTTAGAAGCGGAAGGCGAAGTTCAACGCGCCGAAGGCGAAACTCAGGAAACCTGGGGCAAAATAAAGCGCGGAGTTTCCGAAACGGTCGATGCCGTCGGAGATGCGATCAGCAACGCGGGTAAGAATATCAACCGCTAGAAAATAAGTGATAAAATAAAAGCCGTTTGAGAAAAGCGGCTTTTATTTTTTATGAAATTAGCGAAAAGTTCGGCGGAAAGAATCGAAAATTTTTTCAAGGAATATCTTGAAGACGAAAATTTCGTGCTTCCGAAAATCAATTTCTACTGCGGAAAGTTTACGAACATTCTCACAAAACTGCTCAAAATTCACGGCATTACATTCGGCGGATATATTTTTATTTTGCCGTCTTTGCTTCGTAAAAATTCCGAAAGAAAAAATAAATTGCCCGAAGATTTGGTCGTTCACGAAATCGCCCACGTTTTGCAGTATAAACGCGATGGTTTTGTAAAATTTTTATATAAATATCTGCGCGATTATCGGCACAATTTGCAGAAAAGAAAAACGCGGGACGAGATCAGCAAACATCTTGCGTATCGCGACATTCCTTATGAAATCGAAGCACGGGAAATTGCGGAAAAGTTTTGCAATTGGAACTTAAATTTAAAAAGTGAAAATTGCCGTCTGCGCTGAACAAACGACAATTTTATAAATTTCAACAAATAATTAATTTTCTAAAATTTCGAAATTAACTTTCTTGTCTTTGATTTCGCGCATTGCGACGCGGGTCGGTTTGTTTTTGCGGATGTCTGCATCGACACGCGGAATTGCGCCGCGCTGTAGTTGTTTACTGCGTTGAGCCGCCAAAATGATCATTCGATATTTCGAATCGATTTCGGGAATATCCATTTCTTCGAATTCTTCGTTTTCTGCGGTTTCTTCTAAAATTTCTCCGCTTTCGTCAACCATATTTTGTTTAATCTCCAAGTTCTAAAATTTCGACGCATCGAAACTATCTAAAATACCTTGAATCGCATCCGTTTGTCTATCTCTCTTTAATCTTTCTGCAAAAATTATCGTTTTCAGATCGTTTATCGCAGGCGCAATTTCATTGTTTACAACGACATAGTCGAAGTGTTCGAATTGATTTACTTCCGCATAAGAATTATGCAAACGAAGCGAAAGAGTTTCTTCGGTTTCGGTCGCGCGCGCCGTCAATCGCTCTTTCAAAACTTGAAACGACGGCGGCAAAATAAAGATCGCAACGCTCGACGGAAGTTTTTTTCTGATGATCGCCGCGCCTTGCACATCGATTTCCAAAATCACGTCGTTGCCGCTCAAAATTTGATTTTCGACTTGTTTTATCGAAGTTCCGTAAAAATTTCCGTGAACTTCGGCGAATTCGAGAAATTCTTCGCGTCCGATCGCATCGAGAAATTCGTCTTTCGTAACGAAATAATAATCTTTTCCGTCAATTTCGCCTTCGCGCATCTGCCGCGTCGTCATCGAAACCGAATAACCGATATTCGGCATTTCTTTTAAAATTTCACGTATCAAAGTCCCTTTTCCGCCGCCGGACGGAGAACTGATGATTATTAAATTTCCTTTCATAAAAGTCTGGAAAGTCTGGAAAGTCTGGAAAGTCTGGAAAGTCTGGAAAGTCTGGAAAGGAAAAAAGTTATTTAACTTCCAAGACTTCCAAGACTTCCAAGACTTCCTAAACTTCCTCGACTTTACTCCACGTTTTGCACTTGTTCGCGGATTTTTTCGATCTCGCTTTTGATCGCCAGCGCGTTTTCTTTAACGATTAAATTATTTGTTTTTGACGCGGTTGTGTTTGCTTCGCGGTTTAATTCCTGCGTCAAAAAATCGAGACGTTTGCCGACATCGTTGGTTTCATTCATGATCGCGCGAAACTGTTCGATGTGACTTTTTAAGCGTTGAATTTCTTCGGAAATATCGCTGCGGTCAGCCAAATACGCGACTTCCTGCGCCAATCTGCCTTGATCGAGTTCAATTTGCGAATCGGATTTTGCAAGAAAATCCGTAACTTTCTTTTGCAGACGAAGCGAGTATTCTTCCGAAACTTTGTCGGATTCGGATTGAATCGTCGGAATTCGGTTTTCGATCTGCGAAAGCAAAGTTTCCAATTCATTTTTCAAGATTTCGCCTTCAATTTCACGCATTTTTTCAAGATCGTCGAGCGCAAGATTTACCGCATCTTCAAAACCTTTGACAAATTCAGCTTCCAATTCGTCTTTTTTCGGCAAAAGTACATTCGGTAGACGCGCAATAACATTTAAATCGGGTTCGCCCGAAAGCGAAAATTCGTCCTGCATTTGCTTCATCGCCGCCAAATATCCGGCGATCATCGGTCGATTGAGTTCGTAAACGATCTCGTTATTTCTTTCGTAAGTTAGATTTACCTCGACGCGACCGCGCGAAAGGCGATTCGTGATCTGGCGTTTGATGTTCGTTTCAAGCTGTTGAAGCTCGCCCGAAAGACGCAGATTGATGTCTAAAAAACGATTGTTTACAGTTTTTAATTCGACGCTGACAGCAAAATTTTCACCGTTTGCCGCACCGCGACCGAATCCGGTCATTGATTTCATAAATTTAAATATTCTCTAAAACTTCGTCTTCTGCAAATTGAAGTTCGTATAATTTTTTGTAAGTTCCGCCTTTTTCCAAAAGTTCCTGATGCGTTCCGGTTTGGATAATTCGTCCTTTTTCCATCACGACGATCTTGTCGGCTTTGCGAATTGTCGAAAGTCTGTGCGCGATGACGACGGAAGTTTTGTTTTTCATCAAATTTGCCAACGCTTTTTGCACCAATCTTTCGCTTTCGGCATCTAGCGCGGAAGTTGCTTCGTCCAAAATCAAAACCGGCGCATTAACCAAAACGGCGCGGGCAATTGCGATGCGTTGACGTTGACCGCCGGAAAGAAAGATTCCGCGTTCGCCGACGATCGTTTCGTATTTGTTCGGCAATTCGTCGATAAAACCGTCGGCAAAAGCAATTCTCGCGGCTTCGGCGATTTCAGCTTCGGTCGCGTCGGGTTTTCCGTAAGAAATGTTATATAAAATAGTGTCGTTGAAAAGAACTGTTTCCTGCGTGACGAGCGCGATTTGTTTTTTCAAGGAAACCACTTTTGCATCGCGTAAATCGGTTTTATCCCAAAGAATTTCGCCGTTCGTCGGATCGTAAAGCCGCTGTAAAAGTTTGATGAGCGTAGATTTTCCGCCGCCGCTTTCGCCGACGAGCGCGACGACCGCGCCTTTCGGGATTTCCAGATCGATATTTTTCAAAATCTGCTTTTCGTCGTTTTGATAATTGAACGAAACATTTTTCAAAAGAATCTCATTTTGCAAAGGTTTCAATTCTTTCGCGTCCGCTTTTTCGGGCAGAATTTCGTTTTCGTCCAAAATATTCCAAACATCTTTCGCCGCCGCAAAAGCTTTGGAAATTTCGTTGTGCTGACGCGAAATCTTTCGCATCGGATCGTAACTTTTCAATAAATAAAAAAGGAATGCGAAAAACTGCGCAGCTTCCATATTTCCGCTGTTTATCTCGCGCAAACCGAAATAAAACATCAAAATTATCGCGGTCGTGCCAATCAGATCGATCACCGGCGGCGAAGTTGCGGCGATTTGTCCCGAACGAAGATTTGCGCGCGCGATAATGTTTGCGACTTTTGCGAATCTCGATTTTTCGCGTTCTTCCGCGATGTAAGCTTTAACGATCGTTTGATTTGCGATCGTTTCCTGCGCCGTATCGGTCAAAAGTTTGTTGCCCTCAAAAGATTCTTCGGAAAGTTTACGCAAAGCTTTGCTGAATTTTGAAGTCAAAATTCCGATGATCGGACCGATCAGCAATGCGCCGAGCATCAAACGCCAGTTGAAATAAATCGCCGCGCTGATAAAGAAAATCAGCATAAAACTTTCGCGCAAAACGTCGCGAATATTGGCGGAAACCGCATATTCGATTGCCGAACAACTGTTTACAAGACGCGAAACGAGATAATTTGTGCGCTGTTTTTCAAAGAAATTCGATGATTGTTTTAAAAGATGATCATAAAGTTCTTGGCGAAGCTGCAAAACGGCGGTTTGACCGATCTTTGCCATCAAATAAGACGAAAAATATTCGGCAACCGCTTTGCAAAGCGTGAACGAAACGAGCATTACCGAAATTGCGATCCATTGACTTTGCCAATCGGTTTGCGGAATAAATTTTTGCAAACTGAAAACCGTCGGCGTGCGTTTCACGACATTCGGCATAAATTGGTCAATGATCGGCACGAGCAAGCCTGCGATCGCCGTTTCAAAAACTGCCACGAAAACCATCGCAATTATCGCAATTACGAAAGTTTTCCAATGTGGTCGTAAATATTTGAGAAGTCTTTTAAAATCGTTCATTTAACAATAAATGATAGAATATACTTCAATTTCTGAAACAATGTCCAAAACACATCCGTTTGCAACTCGAAAATAATTTATGGCATCTTTTTCAAAGCGACGCTTTTTTACATTCAGGAGAACTATGCATAATTCAAAAGCTTTCAAATCTACGATATTATTCTTTTTGATTTTAACATTTACGGTTTTTACATTCGGACAAGTTGACGTTGCGCGGCAGACGACGGCGATCACTTATCCGTTGGACGAAGTTGTATACACGCAGTTTCGCGGAACGACGCGCTTTCCGCGTATGAAAGGCGAAGCGAAACTCAAACGCACGAGCCGCAATGGCACCGAGATCGAACTTTCGGTTTCTAAAATGCCGCGACCTTTTGAACTCGGCGCAGGTTATGCGACGTATGTTTTGTGGGCAGTTTCGCCTGACGGACAAATTAATAATTTGGGCGAGATCAAACGGCGCGGTTTTTTTGAATTCGATTCAAAAATTTCGGTCACAACGCCGTTGCAAACATTTGCTTTGATCGTCACGGCTGAACCGCATTTTCTCGTCACGCGCCCGTCGCAGGCAATTATGCTGGAAAATCTGAGTCCATATACAACAAGCGGAAAAACGGTGGCAACGACGCGCGCAATTCAGTATTTTGGCAATTCTTCAGACTATTTCCGCGATGCACGAACGCCGGAAATCGCCGAATTAGATTATTCAAAAACGCCTTCGACGATTTTGCAAGCGAAACAAGCAATTGCGCTGGCAAGATTTGCAGGCGCCGACCGCGATGCAAAGGAAGAATTACAGCAAGCCGAAACTTTGGCGCAAAACGCTGAAAATGCTTGGAAAGCCGATCGCCCCGAAGAACAGGTTGACATCACCGCAAGACAAGCGATCTCGGCGGCGGTCAAAGCGGAAAATACCGCGATTACACGAAAACAAGCCCGCGAACAGCGCAACGAAAAAACGCGTCAAGATGCCGAAGTCCGTCAAGCAGAAGAAAAATACGCCGACGCTTTACAGCAAATTGAAGATTTGAAAGCCGAACTCGCGAGAGAAATCCGCAACCGTGAATTAGCCGAACGCGATGCTTTGAATTATTCGAATCAGGTCAAAGATTTACGTGCTGAACTCGGCAAATCGCGCGAAGAACTCGGCAAAACAAAGGTTGAAACTGAAAATATCAAAAACCGTCTGACGCAGATCGAATCGCAAAATCAAATTGCCGAACAACAGCGACAGAAAGAAGAAAGATTGAACGCGATCATGGCGAATCAGCCCGTTTTGATGTCGATGCTGAAAAAATACGGAACGGTCGGCACGAACGGCAGCGGAATTATTTTGACTTTGCCCGAAAATATTTGGTCGGGAATTCGCGAAAGCGGATTTTCACCGACGGCGGACGGGAAATTGTCGGGAATCGGACAGATTCTGGCAAGCAATCCCGATTACAAGATCACCGTCGAATCGCACACGGATGACAAAGGAACGGCGGACGAATTAAATAATTTAACGCAGGAAAGAGCGCAAGCGATCGTCGGCAAAATGACGACTTTGGGAATTGCCGAAAATCGTTTTGAAGCGAAAGGAATGGGCGCAAATCTTCCGATCGCGGCAAACAATACAAATGCCAACCGCGCCAAAAACCGACGCGTCTTGATCGTTTTAACGCCGAGCGTGGAATAGGAAAGAATAGCCGCAAAAAGGCACAGAAAGCGCAAAATAGAACAAAAAGAGAAAGGTTACTAATTTTTATCACATAGAATTAGTAACCTTTTATATATTTTTTTTATTTTGCGTCTTTTGTGCCTCTTCGCGGCTATTCCTCTTTCAGTTTATCCAACGCTTCGATGGCGATTTCGCGGTCGTCGAAATGATATTTTTCGTTGCCGACGATCTGATAGTTTTCGTGACCTTTTCCCGCAATTATCACGACATCGTTTTCTTTTGCCTTGGCGATTGCCTGATGAATCGCTTCGCGTCGGTCTGAAATTATTTGATACGGGCAATTCGTATTTTTCAAGCCGACTTCGATTTCTTCCAAGATTTTCAAAGGGTCTTCGGTGCGCGGATTGTCGGACGTGGCGATTACCAAATCGCTGTTTCTGCCCGCGACTTCGCCCATCGGGACGCGTTTTGTTTTGTCGCGGTCGCCGCCGCAGCCGAAAACGGTGATGATTCTGCCTTTGGTTAATTCCTTGGCGGTTTTCAAAGTGTTCAAAAGCGCGTCGTCGGAATGCGCGTAATCGACGACGACAGCGAAATTTCCGTCGTGTTCGACGCGTTCAAATCTTCCGGGTGCGCCGATGCATTTTTCCAAACCTTTGACGCACGAATCGAGGTCGAAACCTAATTCCAATGCGGCGGCGGTTGCCGATAAAATATTGTAAACGTGCGGTTTTCCGACGAGCGGCGAATTTACTTTTCTGTCGCCATTCGGTGTTTTCAGTAAAAACGAAGTTCCGCTGACGAGCGAGATTTCGATGTTTTCGGCGGTCAGATCGGCTGCCGTTTCCTGCGCGAAAGTGACGACCTTTTGACCGTTCGCTTTTAATTCTTCTGCCAATTTCGCGCCCCACGCGTCGTCGATGTTTATCACGCTCGAAGCGGGTTTTTCGCCCAAACTTCCGTCGAAAAGTTTCTTTTTCGCTTCGTAATAATTTTCCATCGTCAAATGATAATCGAGATGGTCGCGCGTCAAGTTCGTAAAAATCCCGACTTGAAAACGCAGACCGTCACAGCGGTGCAGGTCGATCGCCTGCGACGATGTTTCCATTACGGCAGTTTTGCATCCTTCGTCAACGGCTTCGCGCAAAAAGCGGTTCGTGTCCGATGCTTCGGGCGTGGTGCGGATCGCGGGAACGCTTTTTTCGCCGATTTTGTATTCAACCGTCGTGAGCATCGCGGCTTTTTCGTTGTTTGCTTCAGCGAGCGCGAAACAAAGGTAAGTCGTCGTTGTTTTGCCGTTCGTTCCCGTAATGCCGACGAGCTTTAGATCGTGCGACGGGTTTCCGTTGATGACGGCGGCGGCTTTTGCTAGAGCTTCGCGGGCGTTTTCGACTTTCAGCCACGCGCCTTCAAATCCGTCGGGCGCGTCCGATTCGGAAATTACGCCGACCGCGCCGCGCCGCATCACGTCTTCGATAAAACGATGTCCGTCCATCGTCAAACCGCGAATCGCCGCAAACAAAGTCTTGTCGTGCGCCTGCCGCGAATCGTGTGTTACGTCCGCGACGATCTTTTCTTTATCGCCCGAAAATTCGGCGTTCAATGCTTCGGCAACCGCGCCGATCGTTACATTTTGCAAACTCAAAAGATTTATTCCTCAAAAAATATTGAAAATTCAAATTTGGATTATACGACAAAAGCGCAAACTCTCAAGAGAAGCGATCCGTAATTCAAAAAAAACGAGACAAAATTAAGCCGACAGTCAAAATAGATTCGCAACTTAATCTGAAAAAGATTTTCGTCGCAAATAATGAAAAGCAATTCGTAATTTTATTGCAAAAACCAAACGGCTGGTTTTATCCGAGTTAATTATGAATTACGAATTACAAATTACGAATCGGTTCGTTTCTTCTCTCAAAAAGAGCCGATAAATTAGCTGCCTTTTGTTTTAGACTGCTTAATTGAATTTTTACGTTTGAGGTGTTGAGTTCAGGTCTAGGTATTGAATACCAGAGTCCTGGTGCTCACCGCCAGAGTTCTGGTACTCACCGCCAGAGTTCTGGTATTCACCACCAGAGTTCTGGCGCTCTCCGCCAGAGTTCGGGTATTCACCACCAGAGTCCGGGTATTCAATACCAGAGTTCGGGTACTGAGCACCAGAGTCCGGGTATTCAATACCAGAACTCGGGAATTCGAGGTTTTCATATTAAAGCGTCGTAATAGTTTGGTTTTTTTGTTAAAATGATCGAGTATTTATGGATATTATTAAAACAATTCTCGCAATTATCGGTGTGATCGCAGTTGTTATTATCGGTTTTTGGCTGTTCGGGATAATTTCCGCGATTCTGTGGCTGCTTTTGTGGGTGGCGGTGATCGCCGGAATCGGTTACGGCAGTTATAAACTGTTTTTTGAAAAGGAAAAGCCGAACAGACAGTTGGAAGATAAAACGCCGATCGCGATCGCCGATATGAAAGACACCGATCGTGCTTTGGAAGAATACCGCCGAAAACTATTAAATGAAAAGAAATAGAAAGTCCAACAAACTTCAGTTTGTTGCCGCTAACGAGAAACAACAAACTGAAGTTTGTTGGACTTTCGTTGGTAAATTCGATAAATTCAAATTTGCCGATTTTTGAAAATATATTTGCTGAGATGGCGTAATTGGTAGCCGCGCTGGTCTTAGGAGCCAGTGCCGTAAGGCGTGCGAGTTCGAGTCTCGCTCTCAGCATTACAGTTTATTGTAATCATTTCTAAATTTGCCGTGTCGCATTTTTGCGGTGAATGAAATCAGGGTAGAAAATTAAAAATTAAGACGAACAAGGAGATTGATTTAGTGATGAAATTACTTAAAAATTTGTTATTTGCATTCGGAGTTTTGACCGCAATCGCGTTTTTCGGAAGCGCGGAAAGCGTCAAAGCACAACAAAGTTCGATGACTTGGCGCGGAACTGTTGATGATACGATCCAAGTCAGGATTCGCAATCGAAACGTGCGGACACAGCATATTTCGGGCAGGGAATATTTCGATTCGAGCTACAATTTCGACGGTCGCGCAGGTCGTCAAGGTTCGCGGGCAAGAGTCGATAAACGCGACGGACGCGGCAGAGTTCAGATCATCGAACAGCCGAGCCGCCGCAACAACTGGACGACGGTCATTCAGATCAGCGACACCAAAGGCGGTCCCGACCGCTACAGGTTCACGGTTTACTGGGATTAATAAATAATTAGTTAAACGGACTTTCGAGAATTTGAAAGTCCGTTTTTATATTCAACGAACATTCAAGCGAAAAAAATCCAAACTCGACAATCAATGCTAATTTCGATATTCTGCTTGCAGATTGTTTGGTAGTTTTTTACATACTAATTTTTATAAAATCGCAGTCATAAAATTATTTTTTGATAACAAGTTTTGAATATTAAATGGAGATTTAAGCTGTCGTTTCCGCGTGAAATTTTGAGCCGCAAACGATAGTTTTCAATAAATGAAAGCACAAGTAAAAGAAGTTTCTTCAACACAGAAAGAATTGACCGTCGAGATCGACGCGCAGACCGTCAAAGCGGCTTACAATAAAGTCAGCCAAAAATACGCGAAAGCCGTGACCGTTCCCGGTTTCCGCAAAGGTTTTGCGCCGCTCGACGTGGTGCGGATGCGTTATAAAGAAGACATCCGCAACGAAGTTTTACAGGAAATTGTCCCGAACGCGGTCACGGCGGCGATCGAAGAACACGATCTGCATCCATTGACTGAACCGCATCTGCATCTCGAAAATCCCGACACCGTTAAATTGAACGGTTCGGAAGCGGTTTCGATTCACGTTCATGTCGAAGTAATGCCGGAAATCCCGACACCCGAATATAAAGGTTTGGAATTGACGCGCCGCGTCAAACCCGTCGAAGATTCGCAATTGGAAGATTTACTCGCCAATCGTTTGAACGAACAAGCCGCGCTGATTCCGGTCGAAGGTCGTAAATCGCAGGAAGGCGACACGGTGATCGTCGATCTCGTCGGAACATTTGAAGGCGAAGAAGACGCGGAACCGATCACGGCGGACGACATCGAAATCCCGATCGGCGACGAAACGATCGAAAAATCGTTCTCGGAAAATCTGGTCGGTTTGGAAGAAGACGAAGAAAAAGAATTTACGGTCGTTTACGAAGCCGATTTTTCATCGCCGCAATTGGCAGGAAAAACGGTTCATTATAAAGCGAAAGTAAAATCCGTCGGCACGATGGAAACGCCCGAAATGAACGACGAATGGGCGCAAAGTCTTGACGAAGGCTACGAATCGCTGGAAGATTTGCGTGCAAAACTCCGTGAAGATATGGAGAAATTTGCCCACGAAGATGCCGATGCTCGTTTGCGAAACAACGCGATCGCAAAATTCATCGAAAAACATCCGATTGAGATTCCGAATGTTTTGATCGATTCGCAGGCGAAAAATCTTTTAAATAATTTCGCGCAGGATATGGCTCAGCGTGGCGTCGATCTGAACACGGTTCAGAAAGATTTTATCGAAATGGCTTATTCTCAGATGA
>DAITPE010000011.1:0-22777 GCA_036833775.1 Pyrinomonadaceae bacterium
ATTTACACGCAAGCAAGGATGCTTGCGCTCCAGTCGCGTTTTGCAATTTGATTGATTGTTGGAATAATTCCGCGCCGTTGTGAGATAATTTGAATATGGAAAAAAATTTAGAAACTGCAACATTGGCAGCAGGTTGTTTTTGGTGCGTCGAAGCGGTTTTCGACGATTTGAAAGGTGTTGAAGACGTAATTTCGGGTTATTCGGGCGGACATACGGAAAATCCGACTTATAGAGAAGTTTGTTCGGAAACGACCGGACACGCGGAAGTCGTGCAGATAAAATTCGACGCGGAAACGCTTTCTTTTGCTGATTTACTGCGCGTTTTCTTTTCGGTTCACGATCCGACGACGCTGAATCGGCAAGGAAACGATGTCGGCAGTTCGTATCGTTCGGCGATCTTTTATCATTCGGACGAACAGAAAAAAACTGCCGAAGAGATCATCAATGAAGTAAACGAAGCGAAGATTTACGATAACCCGATCGTCACGGAAGTGACCGAATTTACAAACTTTTATCCGGCGGAAGATTATCATCAGGAATATTTTGCGAATAATCCGAATCAGCCGTATTGTGCGGCAGTCGTTGCGCCGAAGGTTGCGAAATTCAGAAAGAATTTCGTTGACAGACTTAAGAAATGAAAGGGTGAAAGGGTGAAAGGGATGAAAGGGGGAGAAGAATATAAAGCGAGAAAACGCTAAATAATATCGACTAACCTTTTCACCCCTTCACCCTTTCACCCTTTCACCTTTTCACTTTACAGCTTCCCTGCGAGCATTAAAATTCCGATGATGATAAACGCGACGGCGACGATGCGTTGAAGCCATTCGGTCGGGATGTATTGCGACAAAACGCCGCCGAGCAAGACGCCGAGCAGCGAAACAATTACCAAAGCAAGACTTGCGCCGATAAAAACCGAGATTTTCGATTCGGTTTTCGCGGTCATCGTGATGACGGCAAGCTGTGTTTTATCGCCGAGTTCGGCAAGAAAAAGCGTTAAAAATGCGGTTCCGAAAACTTTCCAATCCATAACAAATTTGCGATTTTAGATTTGCGATTTGCGATTGAAAACCGATTGATAAAAGTTCATCGACAATCATAAAAACAAATGCTGAAATAATTGATAATGGAGATTTGATAATTGATAAAATGAGAAATAATCTATCAATTTTTCATTCTCAATTTTCAATTATTTCAGAAGTTTTTTCGTTAGCGTGAGTATTTTTAACAATCGTTTCAATCACAATTCAGCTTTAAAAATTATCGAATCAAAATCGCAAATCGGCAATCGCAAATCGCAAATTTCTAAATTCCGAGAAGTTTTTCCAGTTGCGGAGTAATCGAGAATCGGTCGTAAAGCGGTTTGCGCTGATGAATGAGCGCGATGATCTTGTGCGTCGTGTAGCGGTGAAGCTCGGCAAATTTCGGGCTTGCGCCGAGTTTGTCTAAGATTCGGCGCAGAGTTTCGTTGATTCCGGCGGCGAAAATCTTTGCGTTCGTTTGTTCGCTCATCCCGATCTTGCCGTTTTTATAAACGAAAATTTCTTTTTTCGGACTCAAAAAAGGATAATCGGCGGAAACTTCTGCGCCCGCTTTTTTGAAAGCCGCCGAAAAATCGAGTTCGGCTTTCATCAAACAATCGTCGATCGTTTTCAAAAGCTCGCCCGTTAAATTTAAAAGCTGCTGCCATTCTTCTGCCGAAAGCTGATTTTTCTTGGCGCGATTTTCAAAATTATTGCTCAGTTCAAACGGAAAATCGGGCAGCGTTTTTTTCGACGTTTTTTCCTCTTTTTCGATGACAGGCTGTTTGATTATCTCGATCTTCGGCTGATTTCCGTTCGGTAATTTGATCGGCACGGAGATTTTTTCGGGAATTATTTCGACCGCGATCGGGTTCAGATTCGTAACCGATTTGACCGCAACACCGTTGCCGTTTGCGACCGCTTTTTTAACTTCTGTGACAACCGTTTCCGCGATTTTCACTTGCGGTTCGGGTTTTGGTTCGACGATATTTATCGTTGGTTTCGGGATCGGCGCGGCTTGTGTTTCTTTTGTTTCGACCGCTTCGTTTTCCGCAACTTGCTGAAAAACGTGAATGATTCCGCCGGGTTCGCGCGCGCGGATCAAAAGACGCTGAAGTGCTTCTTCGCCTTCGGCAATGCGTCCGGCGATGCGGTCGTATTCGCGCACGTTCAATTGATTTTCCTTATTCAAAACGATGTCGGCTTCATATCCGCTCAGTTCGACGCGGATATTCCCGATAAACTGCCGGCGGCGCAAATATCTCAGCAACGCCGATAAATTGACGAAGGATGTGTCTAAATTTTCGTGCAGCGGACGGTTTTTCATTCGGGCAAAAACGTGGAAAGTATCGAAACAAATTTTAGTAAATTGCCAATCTCAGCGCAATTTTTTAAAATTTATCACGCTTTTTAAGATAAAATGCTAATTTCGCGTAATTTCCATTGCATCTTTTAAATTTTTCGTTCAAAATTCGCAAACAAAGCATTTATTCGTTCTTCGTAGTTCGTCCGTCGTTTGTTGAAATTACCGAATTCAATTTTTTACTGCTCTCCAGATTTACAAAGGACAAAGGACAAAGAACTAAAAACTAACAGCTATTCAACGGGAAAACTATGAGTAATTCTTTATTTAGAAAAAAATCTATCGAACAAATTCAGGCTGATGCCGCAACGGGTTTGACCGATGCCGAACACAGCAGCGGCGGCTTGACGCGCACGCTCGGCGTGACCGATCTGACCTTGATGGGAATTGCCGCGATCATCGGCGCGGGAATTTTCGCAATGGTCGGCAAAGCATCTTTCGACGGCGGTCCAGCCGTTATTTTTCTGTTCATTTTTACGGCAATCGCCTGCGGATTTTCCGCGCTTTGCTACGCCGAATTTGCTTCGCGCATTCCGGTCGCGGGTTCGGCTTACACGTATTCATACGCGAGCCTCGGCGAAATCGTCGCGTGGATCATCGGCTGGGATTTGATCGTCGAATACGCGATCGGAAACATCGCCGTCGCAATTTCTTGGAGCGATTATTTTACGGGTTTGCTGAAAGGCTACGGGATTAAAATCCCTGCTTTTTTGACAATGGATTATTTGACCGCTTCTCGCGGCTTTTCTGATGCCAGCGAAGCCGTCCAGCAAGTTTTAAGTCAAGGCTATACGCTTGGTGCTTTAAGCTTGATGAAAGCTGATGATCTTGCAAAGATTTCCGAAAAATTGACTCCACAAATGATCGATAATTATGAAGCGTGGACAAATGCGCCGATGCTCGGAAGCTTACGCGTGATCGTTGATTTTCCGGCACTTTTAATTACTTTATTAATTACTACGCTCGTTTTTATCGGCATCCGCGAATCGAAATTTGCCGGAAACGTGATGACGGTTTTGAAAATTGCGGTTATTTTGCTCGTGATTTTTCTCGGTTTGAATTATGTTCATCCCGCAAATTGGTCGCCTTTTGCGCCGAACGGAGTGGCAGGTGTTTTGAAAGGCGTTTCGGCGGTTTTCTTTGCGTATATCGGTTTCGACGCGCTTTCGACAACTGCCGAAGAATGTAAAAATCCGCACCGCGATCTGCCGCGCGCGATGATCTTTTCTTTGATAATCTGCACGGTTTTATACGTTGCGCTCGCGCTCGTGCTGACGGGAATGGTTTCGTATGAGAAACTCAACGTCGGCGATCCGCTCGCGTTCGTTTTCAGTCCCGAAGGCGCAAACATTCCGTGGGTTGCGGGAATCATCGCCGTTTCAGCCGTGATCGCGCTGGCGACGGTTTTCCTCGTTTTCCAGATCGGTCAGCCGCGTTTGTGGATGGCGATGAGCCGCGACGGGCTTCTGCCGAAGATATTTTCTTCGATTCATCCGAAATTTCATACGCCTTGGTTTGCCACGATCATCACGGGTTTGGTCGTCGCAATTCCCGCGCTGTTTATGAATCTGACGGAAGTGACGGATTTGGCGAGTATCGGAACGCTGTTCGCGTTTTTGGTCGTCTGTGCGGGCGTTTTATTCAAAGACGCGGAATTCGGACGCGAAAACCGTTTCGTGCCGTATATCAACGGTCAATTCATCGTTCCCGTCTTGATATTGATAATTTTCAGCGTGGTTTATTATTTCAACCCGACGATGTTTTCAGACTTTTTCAGCATCGTGCCGAAGGAAGACGAAACGATGTGGACGGCGTTTTCGCACAAAATTCCGCTCATTGCGTTTTTCATTATGACGATCGTTTTGGTCGTGATGACGTTTATCAAAAAACTGACGCTGATTCCCGTTCTCGGCGTTCTTTCGTGCGGTTATCTGATGACCGAACTCGGTTGGACGAATTGGTTTCGCTTCGGTTTGTGGCTGATCGTCGGTCTGGTTATTTATTTTCTTTATGGTCGCTGGAACAGTAATTTGAACAAACAAACGGCGGCGTAAATTTTACAAATCTTTACAATTAAAATGTAACCAAAGAAAGTTTCTGTGCGTCTTACACGGCAGAAACTTTTCTATTTTTTTCTAAATTTGAAGGAGTATTACTATGAAAAAGACATTTTTCTTGGCAGCATTTATTTGCTTGCTGGCGTTTTCGGCATTTGCACAAACTAAAACCAATTTTTCGGGAACTTGGGAACTCGACGTTGCCAAATCGAAGCTCGATGAAAGAATGCGGATCGAATCGATGACGATGAACGTGACGCAGACCGACAAAGATTTAACCGTTGCGACGACGGTCAAACGCGCACCGCGACCGGAAGGCGGTATGGGCGGCGGACGCCCCGAAGGCGCACCGCCGATGGGCGGCGGACAAGGAATGGGACGCGGTATGGGCGGCGGAATGATGGGCGGCGGCGATATGACCTCGACCTATTCGCTCGACGGCAAAGAAACGACCGCACCTTCGGCAGGCGGACAACAGGGCGGCGTAGCGACTCTGAAAGCCGAAATGAAAGGCGCAGATTTGAAATTAACAACGAATCGCAGTTTTGAAGGTCCGATGGGCGAAGTAAAGATCAAAAATGAAGAAAATTGGTCGCTTTCGGCTGACGGCAAAACCTTGACCGTCAAACGCGAACAATCAACGCCGCGCGGAAATATGTCGTCGGAAATGGTTTTCGTGAAGAAATAGACGGATTCGTTCGTTTTAAAGATAGAATTCCCGAACTCCGGAAATGTTTTTCAGAGTTCGGGAATTCTTTTTTAGCGTTCTTGAAATGTTTTCAAGAGTCCTTGAAGTGTTTTCAAGCGTTCTTGAAATCATTTTAAGAGTCCTTGAAATGTTTTCAAGAGTTCTTAAAACCTTTTCAAGTATTCTTGAAATCATTTCAAGCGTTATTAAAATGATTTCAAGAGTCCTTAAAATGTTTTCAAGAGTCCTTAAAATGTTCTCAAGAACTCTTGAATTCTTTTCTAGAACCTTTTTACCGTTCTACAACAAACTCTTTTCAAAAGCCGCGAGCGTTGCGTCCAAATCTTCCTGCGAATGTGTGATCGAAAGAAAACACGCTTCAAACTGCGACGGCGGCAGGTAAACTCCCGATTCGAGCATCGAATTGAAAAACTTCGTAAATTTTGAAGTATCGGAAAGCTTTGCCGTGTCGAAATCGACAACGTCCGCATCCGTAAAAAACAGCGTAAACATCGCTCCCGTGCGATTGATCGTATAATCGAGATTCGCCTTTTTGAGCAAATCCTTCATCCCGTTTTCGAGATACGCGCTTTTTTCTTCCAGTTTCGCGTAAAAATCGGGCGTTTCATCAATAATGCTCAAAGTTTCAAAACCCGCCGTCATCGCCAACGGATTTCCCGAAAGCGTTCCGGCTTGATAAACCGGACCCGACGGCGCGATCATTTTCATAATTTCCGCGCGTCCGCCGTATGCACCGACGGGCAAACCGCCGCCGATAATTTTGCCGAACGTCGTCAGATCGGGCGCGATGCCGTAAATTTCCTGCGCGCCGCCTTTTGCCAGACGAAAACCCGTCATCACTTCATCGAAAATGAGCAAAATCTTTTCCGCATCGCAAAGATCGCGCAAAGCCTGTAAAAATTCTTTCCGCGCCGGAACGCAGCCCATATTTCCGCCGACCGCTTCGATAAAAATCGCGGCAATATTGTCTTTGTTCGATTCGACAAGCTCGACGACGGATTCGATGTCGTTGTAGCGCGCCGTCAAAGTATCTTTCGCCGTCGCCTGCGTCACGCCGGGCGAATCGGGAAGTCCGAGCGTTGCCACACCCGAACCCGCTTTTATCAAAAACGAATCGCCGTGACCGTGATAACAGCCTTCAAATTTGATGATCTTGTCGCGTTTCGTGAATCCGCGCGCGAGGCGCATCGCCGACATCGTCGCTTCCGTTCCCGAATTGACCATGCGGACAATTTCAATTGACGGCACGAATTTTTTAATCAGTTTCGCCAGTTCGATTTCCTTTTCCGAACTCGCACCAAAGCTCGTCGAATGCTCCGACGCTTCCTGAATTGCTTTGATGACACGCGGTTCGGCGTGACCGAGAATCATCGGTCCCCACGAACCGATATAATCGATAAACTCATTGCCGTCAACGTCCCACATCTTCGCGCCTTTCGCCCGCGCAATATAAAGCGGATCACGCCCGACCGATTTAAACGCCCGAACAGGCGAATTAACGCCGCCCGGCATATGTTTTTGCGCTTCTTCAAATAATTTACTGCTTTTTGTAGTGTTCATTTTTTATTTTTTGTCCACAGATAAACACAGATATTTTATTGATTATTTATTTCGCCATCATCGAGTATTGCTTTAGTAGGACAACAAAAGACTGCGCTTTTACATTGTTCTTGTTCTTCTTGCGTTTCCGGTTGTTTGAAAACATAAGCTCCGTTATAGCAATCTTTTTCATCTATCTTAAAATTATTCGGAGCTTCGATTTCACACATTCCGCAAATGTCACAATCGTCTGTGAAAACATAATATTTACCTTTTGCGCTTAACCGATGAATTCTCATCTTTCTTATCCGAGTTTATCCCTGTTCATCTGTGGATAATTTTTTCTTTAAACCAACTTCGCCGCTTCTTTCGCAAAATAAGTGATAATCACGTCCGCGCCGGCGCGTTTGATTGCCAGTAAACTTTCCATCATCACGCGTTCGCCGTCGATCCAGCCACGTTCTGCCGCCGCTTTGACCATCGAATATTCGCCCGAAACGTTGTAGGCGCAGACGGGCAGATTGAAATTTTCCTTCGTGCGGCGAATGATGTCGAGATAGGCGAGCGCGGGCTTGACCATCACGATGTCCGCGCCTTCCTGTATGTCGAGCGCGATTTCGCGCATCGCTTCCAAAGGATTTCCTGCGTCCATTTGATAAGATTTGCGGTCGCCGAATTTCGGCGCAGATTCCGCCGCTTCGCGGAAAGGTCCGTAAAAAGCCGACGCGAATTTCGCCGAATAAGCCATAATCGGTGTTTCCGCAAAACCGTTTTCGTCCAAAACTTTTCGAATCGCTTGGATGCGCCCGTCCATCATATCCGACGGCGCAACGATGTCCGCGCCGTTTTGCGCGTGCGTCAAGGCTTGTTTCGCCAATAATTCGAGCGTCGCGTCGTTTTGCACATATTCGTTTTCGATCACGCCGCAATGCCCGTGCGAAGTGTATTCGCAAAGGCAAACGTCCGTAATCACAAGCATTTCGGGAAAGCGTTCCTTGATCGCCTTTGATGCTTTCTGCACGATTCCGTCCGACGCATAACCGCTTGAGCCGACTTCATCCTTAAAATCAGGAATCCCGAAAAGCAAAACGGCGTAAATTCCCAACTTCAAAAGCTCTTCGCATTCGCGCAAAATATTATCGACCGAAAGCTGAAAAACATCCGGCATCGAACCGATTGCACGTTTGAAGTTTTCGCCTTCCGCCACGAAAAGCGGATAAATAAAATCGTTTTTCGTCAAAAAAGTTTCACGAAACATATCGCGCAACGGCGCATTTTTCCGCAAACGGCGCAGACGCGAAACAGGAAAATTCGGTAAATTAAAATTGCTCATATAATTTTTTTGCCACGAATGCCACGAATGACACGAATTAAACAAACTCAAAAAACTCTACTTTTTGACGGAAAATTTACCGTTTTTCCAAACCAAACTGTAAAGTTTTCGTCCTTGTTCGCCAAAATCATATTCGGGATCAAAGTTTTTTCTTTCGTAAACTTCAACCGTCGTGCCGTAACGCGGCATTTCGTAGATATTGCTTCGGCGATAATTCGGAACGACGGATTTTGAAACATTAATCCAGCGGCGATTTTTGTATTCCAAAAAATAATATTTTTCGCCCCATTCGCCGAAAACATAAAGCCCGATGATATGCGAACCGTTCGGGCGTTTGAATAAAGCCATTTTGAAATGTTCCTGCGAACCGTCGCCGTCGCCTTCAAGATAGCCGTTTTTCGTGTCCTCGATTCTCAAATTGCTTTTCAAATATTCGACTTTGTACGGTCGGCAATCTTTGACAATATCGGTGTTGCAGCTTTCGATCGCAAAATAAGTCTGCGGCAACAGCATAAAGTATTCACGAACATTTTTCGGCTGTTTCGATTGCGCCGAAACATTTTGAAAGACAAATAAAATTACAAATGATAAGAAAATGAGTTGTAAATATTTAACTTTCATAGCTTTTTGTCATGAATAAAATCAAAAATAATTCGTGTTATTCGTGTTCATTCGTGGCTAAATATTTTTCTATATTATCAGCCGTTTCAAAAGCGTTCTTCACACAGTCGCTCATAGAGATACCACGGTAGAAATTACTGCAAAAATAAATTCCGGCGTTTTGTTTTTCAAAATCGGCACACGTTTTCGTCACTTCTTCGTAACCGACGCGGTATTGCGGAATCGCGCGTTTCCAACGTTTGACGTGATAAAAATCGGGTTCGCCCGTTAAACCGATGATTTCGGAAAGCTGTTCGCGGACAAGATTTTTTAATTGTTCGTCCGTTTGCGCGTCCAATTCGCTCCCAGCGCGGACTCCGCCGACGAAGGTCATCAGCAGTTGAAAGCCTTCGGGCGAGCGTTCGGGAAAAACTGCCGAATGAAACAGCGTTCCGAGAATCGGGCGTTTTTCCTTGCTCGGAATGAGAAAGCCGAAACCGTCCAATTCCTTTTTGATATTTTCCGTTTTCACGCCGAAAACGACGACCGCGACTTGCGGATAATTTATTTCTGAAAGCGTTTTTGCAAGATTCGCATCGCGCGATTTTATCAATTCGCCCGCGATATACGAAGGCGTTGAAATAACGACCGCATCGAATTCTTCGCCGTTGACGATGTATTTTCCGTCGTTCGTTTGCTCTATATTTTCAACCGAAACACCGCGTTTTACAGCATCGCCCAACTCGCTTGCCATCGCTTCGATCAGCGTTTTCAAACCGCCTTTGAACGAAAAGGTTTTCGGAAAATTCGGGTCGGGCTTTTCCACCTTGCGGCGAATCGTTCCCATTATCAAGCTTCCAAAATCGCGCTCCATTTCATACAATTTCGGAAACGCCGAACGCATACTCAAATTCGCCGGATCGCCCGCGTAAACGCCTGAAACAAAAGGATCGATCGCTTTATTCAAAAACTCCGAATTAAGCCGTCTGGTGACAAATTCTGCGACCGATTCGTTTTCGGGCGATTTTGAGCGAACAAACGGTTCTCGTATCAAACTGAAAATCGTGCCAAGCGAAAAATAGCCGTTGACAAAAGATTTCGGTCCCATCGCTTCGAGCTTTCCGTCCGCCAAAATGTAGCGTTTATTGGCATTTTCGTCCGCCGCGATGACTTTATCTTCGATGTTCAGCAATCTCACCAGATCGATCAGACGCGGTGCTTTTAAAAGCGAATTCGGACCTTGTTCGATCGTGTAACCGTCGCGCTCAATCGTCTGAATATTCCCGCCGACCGCTTCCGATTTTTCAAAAACCGTTACGCTCAAACCTTTTCTTTTCAGCAAAAAGCCTGTCGTCAAACCCGAAATTCCGCCGCCGATGATGCAAACTTTTTTCATTTTAATTACAAAGCCTATTTACGTTTTTGATAACAAATGCCGTCTAAAATACTGTCAAAATAATTGGCTGCTTCAAGCGGAACGTCATAATACTTTATCGCTTCTCCTACCGCTCCGAAATAACGCCAATAATTACCGTTTTTAAGCTTTCCTTTTGCATCAACTCCTTCCAAATCTTCAAACATCCAAGTTTTTTGAGAAACCTCTAATGATAATTCTGAATAATCTTTTGGTAACTCTCCTGTTGTGGCGTTCATTCCGAAAATACCTGAAAGCCAAACTCGATTTTTCCTTTTACCAAAACTGACGAAATATTTGAAATAATCGTCACCTTGTTTTGTTTTTAGAATAGATTTCTCTGGTACTTGAACCATAAATCTGTCGCCAATAAGATTTTCGTTTTCAACAGATTTACAGGCAGGTAAATTGTATTTTTCCTGCGCTTTAACAACATTAAAATTTGCAAGAAGCATCAATAAACAAAAAATTGAGATTTTAATTTTCATAGTGCTTACCAGCAATAACCTTAAGTTTTCTGTAAAACTAACTGCGCCAAACTTCTGCAAATAATTCCGAATTGTTCAAACCTTCCATCACTTCTGCAATGGATTTAAGGTTTTAAGATAGGGAATTTTAGCGAAATCATTATCACGGGTAACTAAGGTCGCGCCGATGCTTAAAGCCAAAGCCGCAAGATGCGCGTCCATTACCAAATTGCCTTGCAAATTGTATTTATCGATCAATTTGATAATTTCCGTGTAATGCGAAGGCGATGTCAAAACCAAATTGACGTTCGGACACGCCAAAAACGATTCGATAAATTCCTGCGCTTCCGAAATCGGCAAAACCGGCTGAAAAACTTTCGCATTCGTGGAGATTCGCAAAAACGACAGCAGACTTGTTTCGCAAACATTTATCGTATTCGATTGAACAGAAACCGTTTTTTCCAGCCATTTTGCAACGATCTTATGTTCCGGCATTGAATCCATTTTTGCGTAGAGCAAAACATTACTGTCGAGTAAATAATTCATAGGGAAAGATTTAACTAAACTTCATCGAGCATTTCTTCTAAAGTTTCGGCTGTTGTTCCTTCAACCAGCGAACTTTTAAATCCTTTTATCCGAAATGTCGTTTTCGGCTTGTTTATTTCATTTTTGATTCCCGTCCGCAACAATTTATTTATCAAATGCTTTTCCTTGAGACTCTTATCTTTTTTCAACGTATCCTGAATATAATCGGCAACGTCCGCTTCCAAAGTGATCGTGGTTCTTTTCGTTCGGCGATTTCGTAATGTATTTGAATTCATACCATTATTTTACTAATCTTTTATGTTTTGATGCAATTTGTATGAAAATTAACTATATTTTCTGCAAAACCAACTGCGCTAAACTTTCCGCAAACAATTCCGAATCGTTCAATCCTTCCATCACTTCGTATTGCTCAACGCCTTTTTCCTTTGCTAATTTTCCGTATTCGTGGTCGAGTTCAAAAAGCGTTTCGAGGTGATCGGAAACGAAGGCGATCGGCACGACAAGCATATTTTTCACGCCTTTTGCCGCTAATTCTTCGATCACGGCGGGAGTTGAAGGCGTGAGCCATTTTTGCGGTCCGACCTTTGATTGAAAACAAAGCGTGTGTTCGTTTTTCCAAGCTCCGCGATTCTTTACGGCTGTTACCGTTTCGCAAATATGCCCCGAATACGGATCGCCTTCGCGCACCAGTTTCATCGGCGTTCCGTGTGCGCTAAAAAGTATGTAAACATCGTCGCGCTTTTCGGCGGGAAAGCGTTCAAAACATTGATTAATGCGTTCGATCAGCGAATCCAAATAAGGCGCGAAATCGTAATAATGTTCGACTTTCTCCGTTTTAATTCCTTTCAAATTCGCCTTGTTTGCGATTTGGCGTTCCCATTCCTTAAAACTCGAACCTGTTGTCGATTTGGAAAATTGCGGATAAAGCGGGAGCAAAACTACTTTTTTGATGCCGTCTTTTTCTATTCTTTCGATCACGTCTTCGGTAAAAGGTTTCCAATAACGCATCGCAACGTAAACTTTTGCGTTAACGCCTTTCGCTTGCAGATTTTTCTCCAAGATTTCGGCTTGTTTATTAGTCAGATCGACGATCGGAGATTTTCCGCCGATCTTTTTATATTGTTCTTGAATTGACGGAGCGCGACGCGACGAAATCAGTTTTGCAAGGCGTTTGCGAAACAAAAAGCTGAGCGGAAAATTGATGATTTCAGGATCGTTAAAAAGATTAAACAAAAACGGCTCGACCGCATCGAGCGAATCCGGTCCGCCAAGATTTAATAAAACTACCCCGATTTTTTCGTTCATATAATCAAGTTTTGCCACGAATGACACGAATAACACGAATGAGAATTATTTAATAAAATTCGTGTTATTCGTGTCATTCGTGGCTAATTTCCTAAACAGTCTTCGAGAAAACGGGCTTTTCAGCCATCATTTTCGCTAAATATGCGTCGAAACACATCGCAATATTTCGAATGACCAAAATGCCCGAACCGACGACTTTTATCTTTTCCGAATCGTTTTCAAGCAATCCTTCTTCGATGAAAACGTCTAATTTTGCAATGTCCGCCGCGAAATAATTTTCAAAGTTAATATTGAATTTCGTTTCGATGTCGCGTTTGTCGATTTCGAGATTGCACATTAGCTGCATGATCGTTTCCTTGCGAATATGATCGTCGGCGGTCATTCGATAGCCGACGGCGGTCGCGGGCAAATTTTCGTCGATTCGTTTGTAATATTCGCGGATATTTTTCAGATTTTGCGCGTAAATATTTTCATATTGCGAAATCGCCGAAAGTCCGAAAGCGTAAACATCGCAGCCGGATTTGGTCGAATAACCTTGAAAATTGCGGTAAAGCGTGCCGTTTTTCTGCGCGATCGCAAGCTCGTCCGTTGGTTTCGCAAAATGATCCATTCCGATGTATTCGTAACCTGCATCCGACAATTTTTCGATCGTCATTTTCAAAATCTGCAAGCGCATTTCAGTCGAAGGCAAATCTTCGGCTTTGATGAGCTTCATATGTTTTTTCAGCCACGGAACGTGCGCGTAATTGAAAACGGCGATGCGGTCGGGCGAAATTTCGGCGACCTTTTCGATCGTTTCGGTAAAACTTTCGAGCGTCTGAAACGGCAAACCGTAGATTAGATCGAGATTAATACTTTGAAAACCGAGCTCGCGCGCCCAAGCGACCGTTTGCCGCGTAAGTTCTTCGGATTGAATACGATTGACGGCTTTTTGGACTTGCGGGTTAAAATCCTGCACGCCGAAGCTCGTGCGGTTAAAACCGACTTCGCGCAAGGCTTTCAAATGGTCAAACGTCAGTTCGCGCGGATCGATTTCGACGCTCGCTTCGATGTCGTCGGAAAAATCGAAACGGTTTTTGATGTTCAAGCCGATGTCGCGGATTTCATCGGGAAAAAGATGCGTCGGAGTTCCGCCGCCCCAATGAAGCTGTTCGACCTTTCTGTCTTTCGAAATCAGCGGAACGAGCAAATCCATTTCCTTTTTCAGATAGCGATTGTATTCGGCAATATGCTCGCGTTTTTGCGTGACGATCATATTACAGCCGCAAAAATAACAAAGCGTGTCGCAAAAAGGAAAGTGAAAATAGAGCGAGATCGGCGCATGGCTGTCGGCAGAATTCGTTTCAACAATTTCGCGTCTGAAATCTTCGTGCGTAAATTCAGACGAAAAAAGCGGCGCGGTCGGATACGAAGTATAACGCGGTCCGGGCTGATTAAATTTCTTCAAAATATCCGTGTCTAAATGTTTAAAATCGCTCATACTTAAAACTTTTTTATTAACAGGGATGAAGGTGATAAATATGGATATTTTTCTTAATTTATCCTTTCCATCCCTTTCATCCCTGTTAATTTACCTCTTTGATAATTCTCGAACGCATTCGACCAAATACTGCACATTTTCAACCGGAGTTTTCGGCAAAACGCCGTGTCCGAGATTGAAAACGTGTCCGTTTCCGTTGCCGTAACTCGATAAAACTCTTTCAACTTCAGTTTTTATCTTTTCTTTCGGTGCAAACAAAATCGTCGGGTCGAGATTTCCCTGCAAACCTTTTTTGCCGTTGATTTCGTTGCGAACATCGCCCAAATTTTTCGACCAATCAACGCCTAAAACGTCGCAGTTCAATTCCGCCAAACCTTTGTAAGAACTCACGCCTTTGGCAAAAACGATGACGGGCGCGCCGTTCGTTTTCAGATTTTCGCAAATATAGCGAATGTATTTTAAGGAAAATTCTTCAAAATCCGACGGCGATAAAATTCCCGCCCAAGTGTCGAAAATCTGCACCGCATCGCATCCGGCTTCGATTTTTGCGTTCAAATATTCAACGACCGAATCCGCCAAAATCTGCAAAAGTTTGTGCGCGGCTGCGGGTTCGTTATACATAAAACTCTTAATTATTTCATAACTTTTCGAACCTTTGCCTTCGACCATATAAGTCGCCAAAGTCCACGGTGCGCCCGAAAAACCGATCAGCGGAACGCGACCGTTCAGCTTTTCTTTGGTCATTTTCACGGCTTGCATCACGTAATCGAGCCGCGAAAGCATTTCGCCTGTTTCGAGATTTTCGATCTGTTCGAGCGAACGAATCGGCGTATCAAAAACCGGACCTTTCGATTCGATTAGTTCGAGGTGCATTCCCATCGCTTCGGGAATTACCAGAATATCCGAAAACAAAATCGCCGCATCAGTTTTGACAATATCAATCGGCTGAATCGTGATTTCCGAAGCGAGTTCCGGCGTTTTACAACTCGTCAAAAAATCGTATTTTTCACGAAGCGCACGATATTCCGGCAAATAGCGTCCCGCTTGGCGCATAATCCAAATCGGCGTTCGCTCTGTCTGTTCGCCTTTGCAGGCTCTGATAAATAATGAATCTTTACTCAAAATTTTATTTCCTATTTTTCTGCCTGCGAAATAAACGAAAATAACGAAAAAGTGATTTTTTGTTTTCTTGCTTTCGTTGATTTCGTTTATTTCGCAGGCTAAATCTTCTTTAAACTTTCAACTAATTCAACTGCAAAATCTTCCGCTGATGCTTTTTTTGCAATGAAATCCGCTTTCAGATTTTGCTTTTCAACAAATTCGGCGGTCGTTTTTCCGATTACTGCGATTTTTGTTGTTTCTAAAAGCCTTGCGCCGAATTGCTCTAAAAAACTTTCCGCGCCGCTCGGGCTGAAAAAACTCGTGCAAACAATCTCGCCTTTTTTCGCTTTGATTTCATTTTTCAAACTATCTTCGATGACGATTTTGCGCGTTTCGTAAACTATTTCTTCATCAACCGAAGCGATTTTCTTCAAAAAACTTTTCACCGTTCCGAGCGATCTTTCGCCGCGAATGAAAAGAAATTTTTTATCTTTTAATTCGCGGGGCGCAATGTTTTCCAGCATTTCTTGCGCCGTGTTTGCCGCCGTGTCAAAGGATAAAAGGATGTTCTTGTCCTTTAAGATTTCAAAACTTTTTCTTCCCAAAACGTAAACTTTTCCGCCGAAATTTATTTTTGAAAAAACTTGGCGTTCGGCGATTTCCGCAGCTTTTTGGCTTGTCAAAAAAATCCCGTCGTAATCTTTCGCGGCGATTTTCGCGCTTAAATCTTCTGAATTTTCAACTTCGACCGTTTCGATCGTCGGACAATTTATGACCGAAAAACCTTTTTCCTGCAAAATTCGGCTGAAATTATCAAATTTTCTGACGACCAAAATCGTCCGCATTAAAATAAAACCTCGCCTGTCGCGTCGGCGGCAGCGTTTCGCGCTTTGCCTAAAATTTCCAACGCGCCTGCGTCCAAACATTTTTCCGCCAAAGCAATTCCCAAAGTTTCCGCGTCAATCTTCGCGCCTTTTATCGAATCGCGGATAACTTTTGCTCCGTCCAAACTTCCGACAAAACCGCGCAAAACGATTTCGTCGTTTTCTAAAACCGCATTTGCGCCAATCGGAACTTGGCAACCGCCTTCTAAACGACGTAAAAATGCGCGTTCAGCCGTGATGCAGGCGTTCGTTTCCGCATCGTTTAATTTTTCCAACATTTCGGCGATTTCTGTGTCATCTTCGCGAATTTCGATCGCCATCACGCCTTGCCCGACGGCAGGCAATAAAATTTCGGTCGGAATAATTTGAGAAATGTGCGCGTCCAAACCGAGACGATGAACTCCGGCGTAAGCCAAAATCATTCCGTCTAAACCCGATTCTAAATATCTTTCGATGCGCGTCGGCACATTGCCGCGAATTTCGACGATTTCGAGGTCGGGACGAAATGCGAGAAGCTGACTTTTACGGCGCAAACTTCCCGTCGCAACTTTGGCGTTTTTCGGCAAATCTTTGAGAGATGAATATTTTTTGGAAATGAAAATGTCGTTCGGCGTTTCTCGTTTTGAAACTGAACCGATTCGTAAACCTTCGGGCTGAGTCGTTGGCAAATCTTTCAAACTGTGAACGGCGAGATCAATTTCTTTGGCGAGCAAAGCGTGTTCGATTTCTTTAGTGAAAAGTCCTTTGTCGCCGATCTTTGAAAGCGCGGTATCTAGAACGGCATCGCCTTTCGTTTTGATGATTCGGACATCGAAAGATGTATTCGGAAAATGACTTTCCAGCGAGTTTTTCGCAAAACTCGTCTGCCACAAAGCCAAATCACTTCCCCTTGAACCGATTGTAAATTTACGCTCCAACTTGAAACCTCTCTGCAAATGCCGCTTCTTTCATCGCGGTTAATTTATTGACGACTTCGATATGTCCGCCCAAATCCGTTCCTTTTTGCATCGCCAATTTGTGCAGATGCGGAAGATTTCCGAGTAAAAACTCCTTCACGCGGACAATTTCCTTTTGCGTTTCGGCATCGGGTTTCGCACCGGCGTGCATCGTTGCAGGAAGCAGCGGAAGCGAATAATACCAGATCAGAAAATCCGACATTTCCTTCATCACCATCTGCTGAACGAGCGGTAAATCTGCAATTCTTCGTTGATGATTTTTATCCACAATGGCGTTTAGATCGTCGATATTTTTCAATTCTACCACATCATAATCGGCGGTTTCGGGCGCAATGTCACGCGGAACGGCGATGTCGATCAATAAAATATTATTTGTTTGGTTTTCAAAATCCGCTTTTTCGAGAACGTGATTCGGTGCACTGGTCGAACTAACAACGACATCTGTTTCATTCAGATATTTCTTAAAATCCGCAAAATCAACGACTTCGCCTTCAAAATTTCCTTCAGCTTTCAAACTTTCGAGAAGTGCGTCGGCATTTTCGCGTGTGCGGTTCGTGATATAAATTTTCCCGACTTTTTTCTTTGCCAAATATTCCGCCGTCAGACGCGACATACTTCCCGCGCCGATAATGAGAACCGTTTTGTTTGCCAGAGTTCCGAGCGTTTGCTGAGCAAGTTCGACCGCCGCCGAACTGATCGAAACCGCGCCTTTGTGCAAATTCGTTTCGGTGCGAACTTGTTTGCCGATCTTAAAACTGCGCTGAAACATTTGGTTGAGAATCTTTCCGGTCGAATGATATTTTTCCGCAAGCTGAAAAGAATCGCGGACTTGTCCCAAAATCTGCATATCGCCGACGATCTTTGAATCCAAGCTCGTCGTGACGCGGAAAAGCTGCTGGCAAGCCGAACAAGAAACAAGACCGAAAAAGTCTTCGCGCTTGACGAATTCGCCCGCGTTTTTGAAATTGATGACTAAATCTTTGTAATAATCGAGGTCGAGATCGGTGCGCGAAGTCACGCCGTAAATCTCGATCCGGTTGCAAGTAGAAATCACGACGACTTCGTCGAGCGTTTTTCTGAGTTCGTCGAGCAGTGCGGGAATTTCCGCATCTTGCACGTAAATTCTCTCACGAACTTCGACTGCAACTGTTTTATGATTAATCCCGATGGCAAATAAGATTGATTGATTATCTACTACTTTCAAGGCTATTACAATAAACTCAACGACTTACGGTAAGTATCAAGAGTTTATTCCCTCATTTGTTAAAATTTTATCAAAAACCAAACTGAAACGCGGAATCGGTTTAATTAGCAAGACTGATACAAAATATTAGTCATAAAATTCCGCTTAAGGGCTTTGACTGCCTGTGAGCCGATCGAAAAGCTGTTTTTTGTTGTGTATATAGAATTTACGGGAAATTTTCTTTCCGTAAAAAATATCAAATGCTTATATATTGCTCAAAAAATTAATTGTCGCAACCTTTCGTTCGGCTTTGATTTTCACCTACATTAAAACTGCTGAAAACATCAGTGTGGGAGAAAATCAAAAGGCATAAAAGCAAACCTTATTCCACAATTTTCGCTGTCGTTAAAACAACGGATTTCAAGGCAAATAACGATTTCATCAGAAACTTTAATGATGAAACGCCATTCATCCCTAAAGACACTTATTAACGCGCAAAAAATACAGGAATCGTGCGATTTAACGGGAAAATTTATTTTTTTCTAAACTCCTGCAACGCGATCTAAACAAAAAAAAGAACCGCATTTTTTGCAGTTCTTTCGTTTTTTTCAGGTTTTATGAAATTCTTCCGCTTATGTGGAAACTTTCGCAATAGCCATAATTTTTTCGCGCTTTGAAACGACCACGCCGCCGGGTTTTTCCGCCGTGATCGCAAACATCACGGGTTTTTGAACCTTGATCTTTGCATCGATCGGAATAATAACGTCACCGTTTGCGTCAACGTCGAAAACTCCGCCGTCAACGGGCGTTTTCGTATCTTGGTTTTCGTCAAAAATCCAAAGCTGATAGGTTTCTTTGGTTTTATCGTTGACGGGCAGATTTTTGAAACGCATATAGCCTTTCTGCTCGGAATTGCTCCAAACGATGTCGCCTTCGACGCTTTGCGGATTTTTCGGATCGGCACTTGCCCACGAAGTCGTCACAACGTCTTTCGTCGAAGCGAGAAGCTGTTCGCGCTGATTCGGAATTGCGGGTGTCGGTGTCGGCGTTGCCGGAACGTAAACAAATTCTTTCACGGGTGTCGGCTTAATAACCCAAAGATTGATTAGAAGCACTGCCACCGCGCCTGCCGCAACTGCCCAACCGAGCCAATTCGTATTGAACAATTTGCTTAGAAAGCCTTCGCTTATTTCCGTTTCGATCGCCGCTTCCTTCTTTTTGCGCGGTTCAAATTCTAAAACTTTTCCCTTCGATTTTTCTTTGTCGGCGAAAAATTGTTCGGCATTCGCCAAAATTTTCGCCTGCAAATTTGCGGGCATTTCTTCTTGCGCTTCGATCGAAGAAAGATTGATCGCCGCTGCCGTCAAAGCAAACGAATCGTCGTCTTTCCAATCGGGAAACTGTTTAAATAACTCTTCCAATTCCCTGTTTTCTTCCTTGCTTAAACCTGCCGTTTCGCGCTGTGTCAGGAGGTCAAGCAATCTTTCTTGTTGTTCCAAGTCGTTCATACTGAAACCTCCTTGTTCGCATTACCTAAACCTAAAAACTCTCTCACTTGCAATAAACCGCGCCGCGCGTGTGTTTTGACTGTTCCGAGCGGAATTCCGGTTGCATTCGAAATTTCTTGGTGCGATAGACCTTGAATGATCGAAAGTTGTAAAACTTGACGCTGTTCGGGACGCAAAGTTTCCAAAGCCTTTGCCGCTTCTTTCGCTTCGATCGAAGTTTGCAAACTTCCGTCCGAATGATTAACGGGTTCGACCGTCAAATCTTCGAGCGAATCGGGCGAAATACGCCGATTTGAATGACGCAAACGATCGATCAAACGTCTTCGCGCGATCATTGCGATAAAAGTCGTTTCCGAAGATTGCGAAACATCGAAGCGTTCGGCGTTTTTCCAAATATCGATAAATATTTCTTGAACAGCATCTTCCGCGTCGTCGGTATTCGGCGACATTCGCCGAGCCAAAGACCAGACAAGACCGCCGTATGCTTTTAAGCAATCTTGAACGGCGGTCTTATCTCCTAAAGCAATACGTTGTAGGATAGCTTGAGCCACAATTTATTTTAGAACAAAATTATTATATTCCTAAGCTAACCTATTTTGCTGCCAAATGCCAAATGTCCGAAGTGCATAGACAAATTTGAAACTATTTCGGCATCAGCACCATGTCGATGACGTGAATCACGCCGTTTGAAGCGGCAATGTCCGTCTTCACGACATTTGCTTTATCAACCCATACCTTGCCGTCCTTTACCTTGATCTTTACTTCCTGCCCTTGTACTGTCTTGGCTTTCTTCAATTTTACAACATCCGCCGCCATTACATTTCCCGAAACGAGATGATATTTCAAAACTTTGACGAGCATATCTTTGTTTTCGGGTTTCAAAAGATTTTCAACCGTTCCTGCCGGAAGCTTTGCAAATGCTTCGTCGGTCGGAGCAAAAACCGTGAAAGGTCCGTCCGTTGCCAATACGCCATCGAGACCAGCCGCTTTTGCCGCCGCTAAAAGCGTGTTGAACATTCCTGCCGAAGCCGCCGTTTCGGCAATATTCTTCGTTTCCATTTTAGCTTCCGATTTCATCATTCCGTTTTGCGCGAAAACCATCAACGGAGCCAAAACCAACATTCCTACCAAACTTAAAAATACTTTCTTCATTACACTAAATCTCCCTTATTTGTTTCTGAATATATTTTGGACAAAAGCCTCGACTTTTGCCCTTCGAGATATAATTCGTCTGATTTTGGAGATCGGTTTTAAAGAAAACGAAAATTTTTAATTATTTTGTGCGAAGAACTTTTGAAACCGCAAAAATGATGAAAAGAGTTGCGGTGGAAATTGCGGAAAGCAGACAAAATTGACAGAAAGCTTCGATCACGTAAGCTTGCAGATAAAGGAAATAAAGTGTGAAACCGAGCATCACGGTCACGACTGCGCCGAACAAATTCCACCATGAACGGCTGACGAAAGCCGCCAAGACCGCCAAAACGAAAGCCGTCAAATAAGCCGCGATGCCGTAAGCGGCGGTCGGAATTCCGAACATTTCGGCATATTGACTCGTCAAAACCATTTCGCAACCCGAAACCAAACTGCACGGAACGGGTTCAGCCGTGTAATGATGAACGGTCAAATAAATCGAATCGGCAATTCCGAGCAAAGCGATGACCGCCGCAATCAAAGGGATTTTGGCGATCGTCGCTTTATTTTCGACTTGTAAAACTTCCGAATTATTCATTTATTTGTTTGCGGGTTTCGTATTCGTTTCGACGGGTTTCGCGGTTGCATTTGCCGTTGAACTCGGTGCACTGTTCGCAGGTGCAGTTTGCACCGGTCCGGCTTTTTGCAATTCGGCATCGATCAAACCTTTCAACGCATCGATGTTCATTTGTTCGAACGGAACGCTTTTACCATTGATATAGATCGTCGGTGTCGAATTTACGTTCAAAGCACGACCGCGCTGTAAATCGGCATCGACGCGGCTTTTCGCGCCCAATCCGTTGACATCGGTTTTGTATTTTTCAATCTCCAATCCGATCTTTTCCGCATAACCTTCAAAAATCGTGCGTGCATCCGAAGCATTCGACCAAGCCTGCTGATTCGAGAAAAGCATATTCTGCATATCCCAGAATTTGCCCTGCATTCCGGCTGATTCCGCCGCAACTGCCGCGTCGTATGAATTTTTATGAATTTGAACGAGCGGATAATTGCGGTAAATAAATTTGATGCGGCTTCCGTAAGCGGCTTGCACGTTTTTCATAACTCCGTGAACTTGAGCGCAAGTCGGACATTGAAAATCGGCAAATTCCTCGACCGTCACAGCCGCATTCGGCGAACCGAGCATATTAGGCGGCGTCGCACCGATCGGCGCGTTTGTCGGATTTGTTGCAGTGTTTGCCGTATTTTTCACGGTCGTATTATTTCCGGCAGTATTGCTTTTACCGTCGCAACCGATGATAAAAGCAAGCAAACCGATAACGATGAAAAGTTTTGTGTAAATTGCAATATTTTTCATTGATTTTTTGTTAAACGAATATTTTTTATAAACTGTTTCGGAATCTATTTTACAATTTTCAGTTTTTTTCGCACAGCGCGGCGGTCTTCCATAATTTCGACGGTTTCTTTCACCTTCGTATAAATTCCGTCTTCGTCCAAACCGTATTTCGCCAAAAGCAGTTTTGCGTCGCCGTGCGTCACGATGCGGTCGGGAACGCCCATTCGGACGACTTTCACCTGATCCTGCAAACCGTTTTCTTCCAAAAGTTCCAAAACCGCGGAACCGAATCCGCCCGCAAGATAAGCTTCTTCAACCGTCACGATCAAGCGATGCGTTTTTGCGATCGAAAGAATCATTTCCGCGTCGAGCGGTTTGACGAAACGCGCATTGACGACCATTGCTTCGATTCCGTCTTTTTCGAGATGCTCAGCCGCACGAATCGCCGGATAAACCATCGAACCGTAAGCGATAATTGCTAAATCTTCGCCTTCGCACAAAACTTCCGATTTACCGATTTCCAATTTTTTCGGCGCGGCGGAAATATCGACGCCGACCCCGTTTCCGCGCGGATAACGAAGCGCGGCAGGTCCCGGATGATTGATCGCAGTCAGCATCATATCGCGCATTTCGGCTTCGTCTTTCGGTGCCATCAAAATCATATTCGGATACGAACGCAAATATGAAATGTCCTGCAAACCGTGATGCGTCGGACCGTCTGCGCCGACGATTCCGGCGCGATCCATCGCTAAAGTCACGTTTAGATTTTGCAGACAAACGTCGTGAACGACTTGGTCGAAGGCACGTTGTAAAAATGTCGAATAAATC